>NZ_JBSGUP010000118.1:0-16230 GCF_053607985.1 Streptomyces sp. NPDC055078 | reverse complement strand
GGCGAGTCCGCCCATGGCGGGGATGGTGCGTCGTTGGGGGGTGCCGTCGAGGTTGTAGGCGTTGGTGATGGTGTAGGTGCCGCTGCCGGCGAGGGTGTCGAGGACGCGGGTGAGGTGCATCTCCTCCAGCCGCAGCGCGTGCACGGCCAGTCCCGTGAGCAGGGCACGGGCGGTGAACTCCCGTGGTGCGCCGGTCCGGTGGTGCAGGGCGGCTTCGACGGCGGGCAGGGGTCGGCCCAGGCGCCGGGACAGCGCCTCCAGAATGTAGGCAGGCGCGGGCGGGCGGGGATGGGTGCCCGCAAGCCAGCGCGTCGCTGTCGAGCGGTTCACGGTCAAATCGTGACCGTGCTCGGACCCGACCGCGGACACGGCGTGGGCGAGCTGGGTCGCGTTCCAATCCGCCTCCTCAAGCAGTAGCGCAAGCCGTGCGTTGGGTTGCTGAGAGGACATCGCTCTTCCCCGTTCTCAGCCCTCACCAAAGATGATCCGGATACAGCGCCTTTCACAAGGGCGCACAGACGCAGCACGCGCAGCACATCCGCGCACCAAACCCCCTACACGGAGCGGGACGTCGGGGATGTACTGAAGGGGAGGTACCCCCCTGGATCGGTCCCTCAACCCCGGAGCGCCACCGAGGGCCGGCCTGTTCGCGCGGCCTCCCTCGGCAGTGACGAACTGCCGGTGCCGATCTCCCCTACCCCAAGCGAGGTGGACACGCATGTCACGGTCCTCCGTGTCCTGCTACCCGGCCGCCGCCCCGGCGGTGGCACTACCCGCAGGTCATGTGCTGGTGGCCGACGAACTGCTGTGGCCCGACGGGCGCGTCCTGGCCTGTTCTGCCGCACCGATGGTCGCGGGATCGCTCAGCGCCGCGGGCCACCGGGTGGTCACGGGTGCGGTCCGGCTGCTGGAGGAAGGGCCGGGCAGGAGTCTCCAGGCCGCTGTCACCTGGACCGGAGCGAGTGCCGACCCGGCCGGAGAAGCCGTCGGCACGGAGGGCTCTGGTGACGTGGCCGTGATGGCGGCGGCTTCCGGGACGGGCCTGTGGCCGGTTGCGGAGGCAGCCGTCGCTTCCTGGGCTCGGATCATGCGGCCCCGGACGGTCCTGCTGGCCTCCCCGCGGTCGTTCTGTGCCGGGGTGGAGCGGGCGATCGAGGTCGTCGAGGCCCTCCTGGACCGGCAGCAGGCGCCTGGCGGGCGGCGGGTGTTCGTGCGGAAGCAGATCGTCCACAACACCCACGTCATCGCCGGCCTGACGGAGCGCGGCGCGGTGTTCGTGGAGGAACTGGACGAGGTTCCCGAAGGGTCCCTGGTGGTGTTCTCCGCCCATGGTGTCTCCCCGCAGGTCCGTGCGGAAGCGGCCCGCAGGAACCTGAAAGTGGTCGACGCGACGTGTCCGCTGGTCACGAAGGTCCACGCGGAGGCACGCCGGTTCGCCGGGCGCGGCAGCAGCATCGTGCTCATCGGGCACGCCGGTCACGAGGAGATCGAGGGCACCTACGGCGAAGCCCCCGACGCCACCGTGATCGTCGACGGCCCGCAGGACATCGCCGCCCTGGACCTGCCGGACCCGTCGAACATCACGTACCTGACCCAGACGACCCTCGCCGCAGACGAGACGCGGGAGACGATCGCCGCGCTCAAGGAACGTTTCCCCCAGGCGAGCGGTCCGGGCTCGGAGGACATCTGCTACGCCACCACCAACCGCCAGCACGCCCTGCAATCCGTCACCGCTCAGGCGGACCTCGTCCTGGTCCTCGGGTCGGCGAACTCCTCCAACTCGGTACGGCTCGTGGAAGTGGCCCGCACAGCGGGCACACCGGCCCACCTGATCGAGGACGCCTCCCGCATCCGGCCTGACTGGCTATGCGACGCGGCCACCATCGGGCTCAGCGCCGGGGCGTCCGCCCCGCCCGCCCTGGTCCAGGAGACCCTCTCGACCCTGGCCGGGCTGGGGCCCCTCACCGTGCAGGAACGGATCACCACG
Source organism: Streptomyces sp. NPDC055078 (assembly GCF_053607985.1). Classification (NCBI taxonomy): domain Bacteria; kingdom Bacillati; phylum Actinomycetota; class Actinomycetes; order Kitasatosporales; family Streptomycetaceae; genus Streptomyces; species Streptomyces sp. NPDC055078. Next base: position 14,243 of record NZ_JBSGUP010000118.1, on the reverse strand, counting down.
ACCGAGGACACCTACTTCGCGCCACCCGCCACATTGAGGAAGAACCGATGAGTACAACCAGCACCCACGCGGTCCGCCCCCGGATCACCGGCCTGCCCGGCGGCGTCCCCACAGCCAGGGCCCGCACCGGCGCCGCACAGTACGCACCCGCGGAACAGACCGAGGTTCCACAGGGCTTCATGTACGAGCGCGGGCACGGGACCCGGCCCCCGCTCCGCCCGACCGGCTGGTACGCCGCCGACGGGCACGGCCTCCGGCACTCCGTAGTCCAGGAAGTGGCATCCCCGGCGGTGACGCACGCTCCCTGCCTGGTGCACGGCGATGTCACGGACCGATACACCACCCTCCACTGGGTTTCTGCGGTCCACCGCACCCTCGCCACAACCACGGCCTCAGCCGCGCTGCGGAGGGCCAGCCCGGATCTTCGGGGGCCGTTGCTGCCGGTGACCTCGCGCCGGACCGGTCGGACGAACACAGGGCAGGCCCCACCCCGGCCCGGCTCCCCGGCATCCCGTCAGCCACCGGTCAGGAAGGGGCCCCGACATGCCTGGCATCGATGAAGCCCACCGCATGTTCCGCGCCTACAGCACCACCTGGTACGAACCAGCGATGCAGATGCCGTCCCCTCTGAACAAGGCGATCACCACCGCCTACCTGTCCCTGCGCGCCATCGACGAGGTCGAGGACCACCCTCGTCTCCCGCCGGAAGCCAAGGCGGCAGTGCTGCGCGGTATCAGCCGTGTCCTCCAGCAGCAGTGGGCGGCGGACGACTTCTCGTGGCTCACATCGGACTATGGCGCCGAGCTGCCCGAGGTGACGCAGCGCATCGGGGAGTGGGCTCTACATTCGCCCTCCGGCATCGCCGGACGCATCCATGAGACGACAGCCACCATGGCCGAACGCATGGCGGACTGGGCTCTGTCCGGCTGGCACATGCGGGACGAGGCAGACCTGGACCGCTACACCTACGCAGTGGCCTCCACCATGATGCTGCTGCTCAGCGACCTGTGGTCCTGGTTCGACGGCACCCGCACCGACCGCTGGCACAGCATCGGCTACGGCCGCGCCGTCCAGGCCGTGAACATCTACATCGACACCGGCCGGGACCGTGCCCGCGGGGTGGACTTCTGGCCCCAGGGCTGGCACGCCGACCAGATGAGCGCCTACGCCACACGCCAACTGGCACTCGCCGACGCCTATGTCGCCGAACTGCCCCCGGGACCGGCCCGCGCATTCTGCACTCCACCGGCAGCAGCCGCCCACCGTGCTCTGCTCTCCACCCTCCCGGCCGCTCCAGCCGGCTGACACGAGAAAGGAACCGCTCGTGCCCTCCACTCCCCCGTCCGTCTCGGTGCCGCTGAGCCGCTTCCGTCTTCCCAGCAGGTACTACGCCGACAGTCTGTGCCCTTACGCGGACCACGTGCAGGACCTCTACAACCAGTGGTGCGACGAGATGACCCACCTCAGCGAGGCCGACCGGGCCAAGTACCGCGTGCAGCGGCTGACCTGGGCCTCCTCCCGGGGCTTCCCGCACAGCCGCTCCCCGGAACGTGCCTTGCTCATCGGGCTCGCCTACACCTGGATGACGTGCTTCGACGACTACTACGGCCTGTGCCCGGCCCAAGAACTCGACGCTCTGCGCCGACGCGGCATCGAACTTCTGCAAGGCGCGCTCCCACAGCCCACTGACCCGCCACTGCACCACAAGCTGGCCGAGATCGGCCGTATGGGATCCGAGCTGATGACACCCGCGTGGCTCGACCGCTTCGCCGCAACCGTCGACGACTTCGTGTCCTACCTCCCCCGCGAGAATGTCTTCCGCCGACAACGCCGACTGCCGTCCATCGCGGAGAACACCGAGATCCGCGGGCACACCATCGCGATTCTCATGGCCTTGCGCTTCGTCGACGTCGAACTCGACCTGGTCCTGCCCGACGAAGTCGAGAACCATCCGGCCCTGCGCCGCATCGACATCCTTCTGGCCCAGATCACCGTCTGGCAGAACGACGCCTACACACTGGACAAGGATCTGCGCCAAGCCGACGCCGCGGGCGAGAACATCAATATGGTGCTCACACTCCAGAAGGAACTCGGCCTCTCCCTGGACGACGCCTACCGCGAACTCCTCCGCATGCACGACGCCGACGTCGTGGAACTCGTCCAGCTCATGGAGAACCTCCCCGACTTCGGGCTGCTGCAACAGGACGTCGAAACCCACGTCCTGCACCGCGCATACGTCGTGAGCGCCATCGAGACCTGGTACCGCTCCGACACCCCCCGCTACGACGACGCATGGGTCGACGACTACCCAGCCTCGCTCACCACCCCCTGACCCCGACCATGCGGCTACCGCCCAAGCCTGCCGCAAGAGTTCCAGGTGGAACCAGGTCCACGCCTGAGCCTTGGAGCCCCGGCCTAGGGCCTCTCGTTTGGATCTTGCTGGGCTCGCGTGCCCTGGCACCGCACTCCCCCTGGGCCTGGCGGCCCGGGAGGTACCCCCACGCCGCGTTGTCGTCAGTCGCCTACGCTCCGCGTGGACTCCCTCCTCCGCCTTGCGATGCACGGCACCAGACCCCGCTCACTGACCCAGCCTGATCCAAACGAAAGACCCTAGCCGTTGGTGCACCGTCACAGCCGGGACAGCGATGCCGCCCCCCATTGGGGCCGGAAGCGGCTGGACGACCGGATCGTGCTCAACGGGATCGTGTGGAAGTTCCGGACCGGCACCGCTTGGCGGGACGTGCCCGAGCGGTACGGTCCGTGGCACGCCGTGATGAAGGAGATCCGGGTGGCCCGCATCGGCCCGGGACGGCCCCGCGTGCGGCCGGCCCACGTCCTGGGCGACAAGGGCTACAGCTCCAGGGCCATCCGGACCTGGTTGCGACGCCGGGGCATCAGCCACACCATCCCCGAGCGAGCCGACCAGGTCCGCAACCGGCTCCGACGTGGCAGCCGGGGCGGACGCCCGCCGGTCTTCGACAACCAGCTCAAGGAACGGTGCTTCAACCGTCTGAAGCAGTGGCGCGGCCTCGCGACCCGCTACGACAAGACCGCCGAGTCCTACCAAGCAGCCGTCACTCTCGCATCGCTCCTGATGTGGGCGTGACATGTAAAGACAACTCCTAGCCCGGGGGCCGTCCGGCCGCCGGATGAACAGGGAGGTTGCGATGACTACGCATTCCGACATACCCGTGGTGCCGGGGGCCCTGCCCCTGGTCGGCCATTTCCCACAGATGGCGCGCTCCGGGCTGGACTTCTTCGCCGGCCTTTACCGGCACGGGGATCTGGTGGAGTTCCGTCTGGGAAGGCGGAGCGTGGTGATGGTCTGTGACCCTGACCTTGCCCGGTACATGCTGCTGCATGACCGTGTCTTCGACAAAGACGGTCCGCAATGGGACCGCCTCCGCGACCTAGTAGGCAACGGCCTGGTCGCCTGCCCCGCCGCCGAACACCGCAGTCAGCGCCGCCTGATGCAGCCCACCTTCCAGCGCTCCTGCATGCCTGGCTACGCCGCCATCATGACTGACCACATCTCCGGCATCGTCTCCGGCTGGCACGACGGCCAGCTCCTCGACATCGGGGACGAGATGCTCAAGATCAGCACCGGTGTAGTGCTCGCCACGATCCTGGGCGCCGACCTGGACACGGCCGCACACGCCCGGATGGGCCGCGATGTCTCCACCGTGCTCACCGGCAACTTCTGGGGCATGATCCTTCCTGACCCGCTCGTCACCGTGACCATCGCGCGTCGCTACAACCGAGCGCGTCACCGCCTGCGCCGAGATCTGCGCACACGGATCGCAGGCACCCACCATGATGACGGAACCAGCCTGCTTTCCCGCTTGTTAACCGCACGCGACCGGGGCTCCGACGGATACCAGCCCACGGACAGCGCACTCGTGGACCAGTGCATGACGCTCCTCATCGCTGGAACGGAGACCACCTCAAACACCCTGCTGTGGTCCCTGTCCCTGCTCTCCCAGCACCCGAAAACGCAACACACACTTACCCAAGAAGCCGACAGCGTCCTTGCCGGTCGCACGGCCACCTGGGAAGACCTGCCACGGCTGAAGTACACGCGGCAGGTCCTCGACGAAACCCTGCGTCTCTGCCCGCCCGCTTGGTTGATCACCCGCACCGTCAGCACCGACACCCGCCTGGGCACGCACGCCCTTGCTGCCGGCACCACCCTCGCCTATAGCCCCTACCTTCTCGGACGCCTGCCCTCGCTCTACCCGCGCCCAGAAGAGTTCGACCCTGCCCGTTGGGCCACCGAAACGCCGCGTCAGCGGCCCAGCGGCTACCTCCCCTTTGCCGCGGGCGCCCGCCAATGCATCGGAGACGAGTTCGCCCTGATGCAAGCGACGCTGGTACTGGCCAGCATCACCAGCCGCTGGCAGCTGTGCCCCGTCCCCGGCCCGCGCGGCATGGCCCGTCCTGTGGCGCGCAACAGCCTGGGATCCAAACCGCTGCTGATGACAGTCAGCGCACACACCGAGAGGTAGACGAACATGACGACTCAGGAATCCAACCCCCACACGCTCGCGGCCGTTGCAGCGTTCTACGACAACATCGAGGCCATGCGTGCTCTCATGGGTGAGAGTATCCACGTCGGGTACTGGCCCGAGGGACATGAGGATCTGCCTCTCGCCCAGGCGCAGGACCACCTCACCGATCTTGTCGCCGCAGCCAGTGGCCTCTGCCAGGGGGATCAACTGCTGGACGTGGGCTGCGGCACCGGCGCTCCCAGCCGCCGAATGGTCCGTGACATCGGTGCCTGCGTGACAGGAGTCTCGATCAGCGCCAGGCAGGTGGAAACCGCTACGGCCGCCAGCCGTAGGGAAGGGCTCGGCAGCCGCGCCGACTACCACCTGGCCGACGCGGCCAGCCTTCCCTTCCCCGACGAGTCCTTCGACGCCGCGATCGCAATCGAGTCCATCTTCCACATGACGGACAAGCCGAAGGCCCTGAAGGAGATCCTGCGTGTGCTCCGGCCCGGTGCTCGACTGGCCATCGCGGATGTCGCTGATCGCGAGATGCCGGATCTGCCTGCCGAGTCCGACGCCGGTACGTTCCTGTCCACCCTCGTGGCCCTGCTCAACCGGGAACAGTACAGGCAACTGGCGGATGCGGCAGGCTTCCACGTCGAGGACATCACCGATATCACCGCACCCACCGAGCCCACCTACACCAGGCTCCTCCAGCACATCGACACCAACCGCACCGAGCTCGCCGCGCTGAGCACCCCCGAGCAGGTCGCCGCTCTGGAGGGAGTAACCCGCTTCTGCGAGGCTGCGTCCCACGCCGGCGGAATGGAATACCTCCTGATCACCCTCGGCAAACCCGCTGCGTGAACCACTTGAGTACGGCTGCCCCCTCCGCCGGCTCAATGCCATCTGCCGGAAAGGCACTGCCGGAGGCCCGGACCCGCAAGGAGTTCACGGCCTTCTCCACCGGCTGGACCCTGCTGGAGGACGGCATCGTCTCGACGACGCGGTGGAACCCTGACCAGGGAGACGACAGACACCGACAAGCAGCCCGTGCGCCAAAGGGACGGCCTGCCATGGAATGGCCTGGAAGCGGTGTGCGGCTGCTCGGCGGCCTTTGACCGTAGCCGGCTTCCTCCCGCAGAAGGTCGGATGACGGCGCCTCTTCGAACACCGTTACGGTGGCGGGCATGACTGAAGCAATCGATGGTTTGCGCTGGATTGGTGAGCAGCGCTTCGAGGGTGCGCAAAGCGGTTTACCGGGGATGCTCGGCGGCATTTCGCTGACAGCGGCCCGTGGTGTGGAGGCGGAAGAGTTCCTGGTCCGTCTTGGAGCGGACGAGGAGCAGCTGCGGTGTCAGGATCTGTACAGGGACCGGGATGAGCTGGCCCTGGCTCCTGGTGTGGATGTGTCACAGGTCAGCCGTGCGATGTACGGCACCTGCGGGGAGTGGGTGTACGTCCTGGAGGACGGCTTCGCCGCTACCTGGTTCTTCGGCTACCGGAGCGTGCCGGAGATGGAGCCCCGCATGGGCGAGGAGATCATCTGTCTCACGCTGAACCGCCACGACGCGCCCTCCCTGATCCTCCATGCCCCCGGGGACGACGGGCGGACGCGGGAAGCCGAGTTCCGTGGGGGCGCGGATTGGTCGCCGGGGCTGGACGCCGCGCTGCGGGCGGCGGGGGCCGTGTTCCCGAACCTGTATGACGGTGTGTCCACCGAGGAGGAGGTGGAGCTGTACTACGAAGCGCATGCGCACGAGATCCCTGCACGTGTGTTCGCCGGAGTTGGCCGCTACTGCGGCCTCACGATCGACCGCGCCACCGTCGAGGCCGGACTGCTCCCGCTGGCCATTCTGCCCTTGCCGGTGAACTGACCCACCGGCTTGTGGGCGGTTGCCGATACTTCGCGGTCATCGTGCAGATGAGCGGTTTGCCGCTGGCGTCGGTGGGGGCACAGGCTCCGGTCATGCGGGTGTCGAGCCAGTAGGCGTCCCTGTCCATGATGCGCATATGCTTCCGGAAGTCGGGAAATGCCTGCATCGACTCCTGGTTGTGGACGCCGGACATGGCTGAGCGTCCTCACACCTCGTGGAGCGTGGGTACGACCCCGTTGTCGATGTTGTACAGGTGCACCTTCGTGCCCTGTTTCTTGGCGAAGGTCTGCACGCAGGCGCTCCCGTTCGGGATGCCAGTGGTGCTGTCTGTCGGGACGGCCTCGTTCATGCCGCCTTCGGCGTTCTTCATGCCGCCGCGGTTGTAGGTGGAGGCGAAGGCGAACTCGTCACAGTTCAGCTCGTCCCTCGCGTCGTCCAGCGCGCTGGCGTCTCCGTTCGCCGCGGCCCACCCGGTGGGGCATATGCGGTCCCGGCTCCTCTTGTTCTGTGCTTCGTCGCCCATGTAGTACAGGGGCTTTTCCTGAGTGTAGGAGCCGGCCTGATTCGGCAGCTTGGTCTGGATCAGCCACGCGTGTGCCGCAGCCTGCGGGTACCTTTTCGCATTGAAGGCGTACGTCGGCGCAGAGTTGACGAAGACGCAGCCTGTGGATCCCCATTTGATCCGGAAGGTGTCGCAGCGGATCTGGTCCAGCTCCGCCCTGCGCTCCCAGTAGCCCTTGCTCCACTGGTAGTCGATCCTCTGCACCGAGCCGGGGGAATGGACCTTACCCTCGATCTTGAAGTCCGGCTTGTACAGGTACGTCATGTCGGGTGCCGCAGACGCATCCCAGGTGTACTTCGTGGTCAGCGATGCCTGGTGCGTCTCACCGGGCCTCCAGTGAGGGAGAGCATGGCCGTTTGTCGCATTGCTTGTACCGGTCGGCGTAGGCCCCCATGGTGCCTGGTCCGCACCAGCCCACGTCCCGCGTACCCCTGGGCTTGGCGGGTTCGGCGGGCGTCGGGGCGATGCACGCCTGGCGGCCGGCCTTGTCCTTCGGGCCGCACTGCTTCTCGGCTTTGTAGGTGCTGCGCGCGAGGGGGCCCGGCTGCTTGGGTTTGGTCTGCCTGCTGTCGGGCTCTGTGGTGAAGCCAGGCTGCGGCGCAGTGTAGACCGGTGCCGGGAGCGCAAGGTCCACGGGCAGTTCGATGCGGAACATTCCCCACGGTGACCACGAGGTCTCGTACATACTGCCGTCGTAGGCGCTGGTGCGGAGGACGTAGTTGACGCCCGGGGTCAGCCGCCCGGATTCGACGGTCACGGTGGCGTCGGTGCCGACCCTGGCAAAGGGCGAGACGAGCACACCGTAGGGGTTGGCATCGGTGAGTTTGACCTTCGCTTTGGGTGTGCCGCCGACATCAGCGGTCCACACTTTGAAGGTGAGGTTGGCCGATGTGCCAACGGGCTCTCGTTCTGGGGTCCGGGGCCGTCTCGACGCCCCCGCCGCGCAGCACCGCGGACCGACTGAACCCGACGTGCAGCGCGCAGGCAGGTGCGTACAGGAACCAGCCCGCCTCCGCATGGGCCCGTTGAATCAGACGGGAAGCGAGACGCGGTTCGGTGTCGCGTCCGGCTTGGGGCGAGGCCGGTGCGGCCGCGACCTGAGGTCAGCGGCCACACCCGATGAAACGATCCGCGCAGAACCTCACCGGAGGAGACAGCAGCCCGATGTCCGCCAAAAGCTCACTCACGCGCGCACTCACCGAATTCGCATGGCCCTTTGGAAACCGCAGTAGCCAGAGGCCACGTCCGCTTGACCTCCTCCTTCTGGAAGGCACCGCCCCTGAAACAGCAAGGACAGTGGTCGAAGAGGTGATCCGGGAAATGGCACCTGACGCGATTTCGACGGATATAGATCTCATATCCGACCTCCCCTGGCCCTCGGATGCCCAGGCCGCCCTCACCGCCATCGTCGACGCGACGGGGGCTCGGGAAGGGGAGACCGCCGTAGTCCTGGACCTGACGGACGAACGGCAGCGCGAATGGTTCATCACCCTCGTGCCGCACACCATCTCCGCAGAGATCTGGGGGCCGACGGGATCAGGAGTCTCCTTCTCCGCAAGCGACACCGGAACGGTGATCGGGTGGAAGCTGCCTGCTGAGCGGTGGGAGAGGGTCCACGCGCGACTACGGCACCGAGGCATCGATCCCGACACCGCAGTACAAGGGCCTGTCCGAGGCAGCCCTGACAGATAGTCAAGGCAATCGGAAGCAGCGCAAGCCCCTCGATTTCCGGTCACCCGATCTCAGACTCCTACCAGTACTGGACCCCTGACGGAGGTGCTGCGAACGGTCACGCTTCCGTGGCATCGAGCGCGAACAGTACTGTCTGGCCAGGCCCCTGTTCGCGCCCTATGTCCCCTCAGCGCCGGGAGGGCGTCCAGTTCCGGGCCGCGCAGTTGCTCCCACAGCTCGCGCAGGGCCCGCACCTCATCCGCGACCGAGGATACGGATCGGGAGTCGACGTCTGGCAGGCGGATCCGGGGCCGGAGGTGAGGCGGACCACGACGAACTTGCGGCTGGCGACGCCTTTGCGAGCATCACCTGCCCGGAGCGGACAAGGTGATGGTCGCGTTCCAGCAGTGCGGTCATTACCTCCCGTTCGCCGAGCTTGGGGTTGGCCGGGGCCCCAGGACACCGGCGTGCCTTCGGCCATGGTCAGCAGGTAGAGCCGAAGCCCCAGAAGAACCGGGAGTAACTGTGACTGCGGCAGTAGCCGTATCCGCGCGGTTTGCCGACTCAGATGTCTGACGGTCTCGAGGGAAGCCGCACGTGGCAGCGGGGCGGAATCGATGAGCCGAAGGTCGTGGTTCCCCGCCGGCACCTGCCTGGCCAGGGCCTCGATCACCCGGCTGATCAGCGGACCGGCGGCGTTCAGCCGCTTGTTGTAGCCCGACTGCTGGGGCAGGTAGCGGAACAGGCGGCCTCGCCGGGCCTGGGCAATGCGGGTCCAAGGACGCAGGAGGGGAAACCGCGCAGCACTTGGGCGACGGCCAGGCGTTCAGTTCCAGGGGCCGCCCAATCCGTCGACCCGGAGCCACGCATGGTCGTCGATGAACCGTACAGTGCCCGCCAGAAGTTCTGGGCCGCGTCGGGGCTGCGATGGACTGCCGAGGTCAAGGACCCGGAGCCCTCCGATCACTCCGGTCATCGCATTTCCTCCTCCTTCTCGGCGGCTGCCTTCCCGGCGGCTGCGCGATGGGCCGTCTGGGCCGTCAGTGAGCGGCGAGCGGCCTCGGGGTCGAAGAGGGCGCCCCCGGTGACGGCGAAGAAGCAGATGGTGATGCCGACGAGGAGGAAGCCGGACGTGTAGCCGTCGGCCACCGTGTCTCCGGCGTCGATGATGAGGCCCAGTACATAGGGCGCGACGATGCCCGCGACGCTGTACACGGCGATGATGCAGCCGAAGAACGCGGCCCGCTGCCGCTGTGGCAGAAAGTCCGAGGCGCCCGCGAAGGCGACGGAGAAGGCGACGCTGTTGACCGAGAACGCCAGTATGACGAAGGCGAGTTGCCACGGTCCGGGGTCGAGCCGGGTGAACAGGATCATGGCCGTCCCGGCGACGATCAGCAGGGCGGCGGTGAGGTACCCACGCGCGGCGCGGCTGCTGAACCCGCGCCGCAGCAGCCGGCCCGACACCGCTCCCGAACCGAGCAGCACGGCGATCGCACAGATGTAGGGGACGGTGATGAGCGTGCCCACGGTGGTGGTGGCATAGCCCAGCCCCTCGTTGAGGTAGGCGGGGAGCCAGGACACCTTGAGCGAGGTGATGAGATACCCGGCGAATGACAGCATCGCCAGTCCCCAGAAGCTGCGGAGCTTCAGCAGAGTGGTGAAGGGGACGTCGATGTGGCCGTTGGGGTCGGTGTCGGCCGCGTCGTCGAGCGTCGGCTGCTTGCGCAGAGGCTGCCGTTCGACGTAGAGCAGCCAGACGACGAGCCAGAGCAGCCCCACCGCGATCAGCGCGATGAACGCGGCGTGCCATGAGTAGGTCACGATCAGCCAGGTCAGTGCGGGTGCGCAGATCAGCGGCCCGACAGAGGAGCCGGAATTGACCACGGCGCCCGCGAAGGCCCGTCTCTCCGGCGGGAAGCGGTCGGCGACGATGCTCTGACAGAGCGCGTGCGCGGGCCCCTCGAACAAGCCGAGAACGACCCGCGAGACGAGGAGGACACCGAAAGTCGTGGGCACGGTCAGTGGTGCCATGCTCACGACCCACGTCACCATGAGGAACGCGGCGGCCCATTTGAAGGATATCCACCGCAGGACCACGGTGAAGGAGACGGCCCCGAGTGCGAAGAGCCAGAAGAAGGCGCTGCTGGCGAGTCCGAACTGACCTGCGGACAGACCGAGATCCTCACGGATCGGCCCGGCGGCTATCCCTATCGCGGCCTTGTCGGCGAAATTCAGTGTGAAGAACGCGAACAACAGGATCACGACGCCCCACGCCCGCCGGTCGGGCCGGGCGCCCCGTGCGCGGTCCGCCCTCGGCATGATCGCGGCATTGGTCGATGGCATTCTCGCCTCCAGGATCCGCGCGTCCGGCGGCCTTGCCGGTGGCACGTGGCCCCCATCACATCCAACGCGAAGCGGTCGAACAAGGGCCGAATCGGTGTCGCACTTATAGCCCCGGCCTATATCCCAAGGGACGCGGCGAAAGCCTGCCGCCTGCTGTGCCCTGGGCGCGTGATGAAACCTTTGACGGGGGAACGCATACGGCTCCGCAGGCCCGCCTGGGGCGCCCGACGCGGCTGCGGCCTGGCGCCCACGACGGCCCTCGACCAGTCGAACCCCTCGCGAGCACCGGCACCGGCACCCGCACCCGGCGAGCATCGGCCCCGTAAGTCCCCGCAGGCCCCCGCGTACTCCGACCAGCTCCGATTACGCCGATTACGCCGATTACGCCGACTACTCCGTCGACGCACGCCCCGTCAGCGCCGCCAGGCTGTCGCGGACGTTGGACATGTGGTCGTTCATCTCCTCGCGGGACTCCTCGTGCTCCCGCAGCAGGCGTTCCGTCTCGCGGGCCGTGCGGTCCTCGCGGGCATGTGCCTGGGCGAGGAGTTCGGCCGCGCGGGCGTCGGCGTCCTCCTGGGCGTGGCGGGCCTGTTCGCGGGCCTCGGCGAGGACGCGTTCGGCGTCGGCCAGGGAGGCTTCGGCGAGGGAGGTGAGGTCGGCGAGGCGGGCGTCGGACTCGGTCTGAAGGCCGGCGAGGTCGCGTTCGAGGGCGTCCCAGCGCGCGGCCTGCTCGGCCTCCAGGCCGGCGAGCAGGTCCTCGGCGCGGTGGCGGGTGTCCTGCCAGGTCGCGGCGGCCCGGGTGCGGTGGTCCTTCGCCTCGGCGCGGGCCTCGGAGAGGGTCTCCTCGGCGGAGGCGCGGGCGGCGAGGAGGACCTGTTCGGCGTGGGCGTCGGCGCCGGCGCGGACACTGTCGGCGACCGCGCGGGCCGCGTCGCGCATGCGCCGCTCATCGGCACGGGCCGCGTCGGCGGCTGCCAGGGCGTCGCCGTGCGCGGCGGTACGCACCTCCTCCGACTCCTCCAGGGTCACGGCGAGGAGGTACTGCGCACGGCGGCCGAGCGCTTCGTAGGTCTGGGTCGGGAGCGCCTCGACGATCTCGCGCAGCCGGACCGCCTCCGCCTCCATCTCCTTGGCGAGCACGGTCAGCCGTGCCGCGCGCTCCCAGGCGTCGTCGCGGTCGCGGGACAGGGTGGTGATGTACGCGTCGGCCGATTCCATGCGGTAGCCCCGCCGTACGACGGCGAAACCGTGCGGCGACACCGATGCAGTACTCATCCTCAAGCCCCTTCCGGCACACGACCACGCAGTGCGCGATCGCGCGCATATCCTCCCGGATCACGGTGAGCGCCCGTCATACGACACTCCACATACCCATACCGGTCCAGGATGCGCCATCGGGCAGAAACAAGCCGAAAGGGGCGTACGGCCACGCGAACGGACTCGGCCGGGCTCAACCGAACCCAGCCGAACTCGAACAATGTCAGCCGAACTCAGACACGGTCCGGCGAACTCGGGCGAACTCGGACGGATTCCGACCTCGTCGTACGTACTCGTACGTACGCGGACGGATGTGGGACCGGCTACAGCAGCCCGTCCCACATCTGTTCCAGCAGCACGGACCACCAGTTCTCCGGCGACGCGAGCGCCGCCGGGTCGAGGGCCGCCAGCTGTGCCTGGAAGTCGACGGTCCAGCGGCCCGCCTGCTCGGGGTTGAGGCCGAAGCGCAGCCGCCACATATGGCCGAGTAGTGCCAGACAGCGGACGAACTCGGGCAGTCCGCTGTTGACGAACTGCGGCGGCGTGGACTGGCCGCCGGGGCCCGCCTCGACCGGTACGGCGACGATATGGGCGGTGCCGTACTGGACGCAGATCGCGCGGCCGAAGTCGCTGCCGACGACCAGATAGGAGCCCGCGTCCATGGCCGACTGCACCTGGCGCTGGGCGGCCAGCTCGGCCAGAGTCGGGACGACCGGCTGTGCGGGCTGGGCCCAGAAGAAGGGGTTGAAGTCACCCGGCAGACCCGCCCAGACGAGGGTGGCCGCCACGATCTCGGGCACACCCTGGCGGGAGACGGCCCGCTGGTCGAACCGGCAGATGCCCTGGGGCCCGAACGCCGATACCAGCTCCTGGGCGACTCCCTGCGGCGGGATCGGCGGGGCCTGCCGCACCTGCGGCAGCGGGGCGCGCACCGGGGCGGGGCGGGCCGGGCCGTCGGCGACCTGGTGCAGTTCGCCCTGGTGGGTGAGCAGTTGGCGCATGCCCTGCTGACGGCTGGTGTGGTCCCGGCCGTACGGGGCGATATTGGTGATACGGGCCTGCGGCCAGGTCTCCCGGATCATCCGGGCGCAGTAGCCGCCGGGCAGCTCGCACGACTCCAGCTCGGTGTGCAGTTCCAGCACCTGCTGCGGCGGCACGTTCAGGGCGCGCAGCTCATGCAGGATCTGCCACTCCGGGTGCGGGGTGCCGGGGGCGGAGCGGCGGATCAGCTGGGCCTCGGAGCCGTCGGGCGCGCGGTAGCGCAGAACGGCCTGGTAGCCGGGGCCGACGGTCGGCTGTCCGGTGGGCTGCGGATATCCGTACGAGGGGGGCCCGCCGGCCGGTGTCCCCACGCCCGGCGGGGGTCCGGGAGGCCCGGGGGGCATCGGCGCCCCCGGCCCGGCGCGGCCCGGCTGGCTCGCGTCGGCCAGCATGGTCGCCGCATGGTGCACCCCGCCCGAAGGCGGACCGGGCGGACCGGGGGGTCCCGGCGGACCGGGCGGATTCGGCGGCCCCGGCGGGCCGGGCGGCTGGGGCGGGCCGACGCCCGGCTGGCTCGCGTCGGCCAGCATGGTCGCCGCGTGATGCACCCCGCCCGAAGGCGGACCGGGCGGACCGGGCGGACCGGGCGGGCCAGGGGGTCCCGGCGGATTCGGCGCCCCCGGCGGCTGGGCCCGCTCCGAGGCGAGCTGGGGGCTCAGCTGGGTCGGCAGATAACCGCCCGCCGGTGCCCCGGGCGTACCCGGGCCGGACGGCGGCGGGGTGCCCCCCGGCAGCGAGCCGGAAGCGCCGGGCACCCCGGGAGGTCCCGGCGGCCCCGGCGGCCCCGGTGTGGACGGGCGGCGCGGCGGAAGCTGCCCCTTGGCCGTCGCCGCGTCCGCGATATCGGCCGCGCCACCGGAACCGCCACCGGTTCCCGACTGCTTCAGCGTCGGGCTGACCGCGGTCGGCGGAAGCTGGCTGCCGCCGGACATCAGCGCGGTCGGGGCGTCCGCGTCCACGGCGGGCGTGTCGCCTGCGGGCGGGGGCGAGACGGGCGGGGCGAAG
>NZ_JBSGUP010000117.1:0-16237 GCF_053607985.1 Streptomyces sp. NPDC055078 | reverse complement strand
CTCCGACATCACCCGGTCCTGGCCCCGGCGGGTCGCGGCCGGAGTGACCGCGCTGCGCGTGGAGGCGTCGGTGTGGCCCGACCGGCTCGACGACGCGATCGACCGCGGTCTGCGCACCGGCGATGTCCTCGAACCGAGCGGGCTCATCACGATGGGGCGGCTCAAGATCGTGGTCGACGGCTCCCTCAACACCCGTACGGCGCTGTGCTGGGACCCCTATCCGGGACTGCCCGCCGATCACCCGCACCCGTGCGGGGTGCAGTCGGTCGGCCCCGAGCGCGTCGGGGAACTGCTCGCCCGCGCGGCTGCCGCGGGCATCGCGGCGGCAGTCCACGCCATCGGCGACCGCGCCAACACCCAGGTGATCGACGCCTTCGAGCGCCTGGGCATACCGGGTACCGTCGAGCACGCCCAGCTCGTCTCCGCCGCCGACTTCGCGCGCTTCGGCCGGCTGGGCCTGGTCGCGAGCGTGCAGCCCGAGCACGCCATGGACGACCGCGACGTCGCCGACACGCACTGGGCGGGCCGCGGCGACCGGGCGTTCGCGTTCCGCTCGCTGCTGGACGCCGGGGCGACCCTCGCGCTCGGCTCCGACGCGCCGGTGGCGCCGCTCGACCCGTGGGTGGCGATCAGCGCCGCCGTCTCGCGCAGCCGCGACGGGCGCGAGCCCTGGCACCCGGACGAGCGGATCACCCGCGAGGCGGCCCTGGCCGCGAGCGCCCGCGGCCGGATGGACGTGAAGGCCGGTGACGCGGCCGATCTCGTCGTCCTGGACGAGGACCCGCTGGAGCTGGACGCCGAGGCACTGCGCACCCTGCCGGTCGCCGCCACCGTGCTGGGCGGCCGGCCCACCTGGACGAACCTGTAGGAGATCCCATGCCCACCCTGATCACGCCCGCCGGGATCGAGGTCCACTACGAGACGGACGGCGACCCGGCCGGGCCGCCGCTGGTGCTCGTGCACGGCGGCGGCGCCCAGCTCATCGGCTGGCACGACGAGTTCGTGGCGCTGTTGGCCGACGCGGGCTTCTATGTCGTACGACCCGACAACCGGGACGTCGGGCTCTCCCAGCAGACCGGCGGACCCGACGAGTTCGCGGCCACCTACGACCTCTCCGACATGGCCGACGACGTCGTCGCGCTGCTCGACCACCTCGGTATCGTCCGCGCGCACCTGGCCGGTATGTCGATGGGCGGCTACATCGTGCAGTTGGTCGCGATCGAACACCCCGGGCGGGTGGCGAGCCTCGGCCTGATGTCGACCTCGCCGTCCAGCGCGCCGGAGTTCCTGGTCGGGAAACACGGGGACGGGAAGCCGGTGTCGCGGGCGCCGGAACTGCTCGACCGCGATGCCTACATCGAGATGTTCGTCGGCGGTCAGCGGAAGTACCAGTCGCCTGGCTTCCCCTTCGACGCCGAGGAGTCGGCCGCCCTCGGCGCCCGCTACTACGACCGTGTCTACCGGCCCGACGGCCTGGTGCGGCAGTGGAACGCCATGCTGCGCGGCCCGCTGGAGCGCCGCGAACAGCTGCGCGAGGTCACGGTGCCGACGCTGGTCATCCACGGGCGCGGCGACCAGTCCCTGCACTGGCGCGCGGCGCTGGCCTTCGCCGAGATCATGCCGCAGGCCGAGGTGCACCTCCACGAGGAGATGGGCCACGACATCCCGCGGGAGCTGTGGCCCGACTTCGTCCGCGCGTTCGCGCGCACAGCGGCGCGAGCGGAGCGGGCCGGACATGCGTGAAGCCCCCGAGTACAACGGCGGCGGTCTCGACTGGGCCGCCGACCTCGTACGGGAGCACCCCTGGGCGACCATGGTGTCCAACGGCGCCGACGGCACCGGGCCCGTCGTCTCGCACTGCCCCTTCCTGGTCGAGGACACCGCGGACCCCGGCGAACTGGTGCTGGCCGGCCACGTCGGCCGCCCCGACGAGGCGCTGCACCGGCTCGGCACACAGGAACTGTGCGTCGTCGTGTACGGCCCAAGTGGCTATATCTCGCCGAGCTGGTACGGCCTGCCCACCGCCGTACCCACCTGGAACTTCGCCACCGCCCACCTCTACGGCGTACCGGACATCCTCTCCGACGAGGAGAACCTGGCCGGGCTCGACCGGCTCGTGGCCCACTTCGAGGCTCCCTTGCCCAGCCCGTTCCTGATGCGCGGCACTGCGGAGAACGCCGCCTACGCCCGGCGCGCCGTGCACGGCACGGTCGGCTTCCGGATGCGGGTGGCCCGGGCGGTCACCAAGGAGAAGATGAGCCAGGACAAGCCGGAACCGGTCGCCGGACGCATCCTCGCGGCGCTCGACGGCGACGGCCCGTACGCGAACCCGGAGCTGGCCGCGCGGATGCGGTCCGTGCGCCGCTGAGAGAGCCCGCGCCGGGCGGCCCCGCTCAGCGGCGGCTGGCACCGAGCAGCCGCACCCGGCAGGCGAGTTCGACCGCGAAGCGGGTGTCGGGGTCGTCGAGGTCGAGCCGGAGCGTGTCGCGTACCCGCTTGAGCCGGTAGCCGACGGCGTTGGGGTGCAGGTTCAGCTCACGGCCCGCGTGGGCCAGGGAGTTGCGGTGTGACAGGTAGGCGAGCAGCGTCCGCACCGAGGTGTGCGCCCGCTCGGGGCCGAGCGCGTCGAGCGGCAGCAGGATGTCGGCCAGCAGGCTGCGGCTGGTCGGGGAGGCGTACACATCGAGCAGCACCCGGCGCAGACCCGTCACATCCGTCAGCTCGACGCTGCCGAGGCGTCCGGCCGCGATCGCGGAACCGGCGGCGATCCGCGCCTCGGCGGCGGAGGAACGCAGACCGGTGGCGCCCGTCTGCGGGGTGCCGAGACCCAGGGTGTACTCCCACCCGTGCCCGGTCAGGCCGCGCGCGTACTCCTGGAGCCGGACGGCCACCTCCCGCAGGCGACGCTGGTGGTCGCCGGCGCCGTGCTCCTCGGTGCTGACGAGGAGCAGGTCGTCCTGGACGAACGAGACGTGCCACATCTCGTCCCGGCCGTCGACCAGTTGGAGCGCGAACAGCTCAAGGGCCGGCTGCACGCTGCGCGGCGCGCGGGCCTCGGGGTGGTCGAGGCCGGTCGGGATCAGCCACGCCGCGACGTGCGAGAGCTGGAGGGGGAGCCCGAGCATCGCGGCCCGGCCGACGAAGCCCTCGACCCGGTGGGACTCGGCGAGCACCAGCTCGACGATGAGGTCCGCACGCGACTGGGTGGGCGCGAAGCGGTCGCTGATCTGGCGCTGGGCGGCCCGCGAAAGCAGTGAGGCGACGACGGGCAGGGCGATGGCCGTCGCCGGATCCGACCGGTTCCCGACGAGCCGTCCGATCGGCACCTCTCCGACGCAGACCGCGTCGGCCGCCGACCAGGTCACCGTGGGGTCCTCCACGAGGGCGAGTTCCGAGCCGAGCATGCGGTTCGCCTCGGCGAGGATGTGCTCGGGCGTCCCGTCGGGTCCCGCCGCGGCCCGAGTGGCCCTCTCGATGGTGTGCGTCGCCCGCATGATCGCCTCGGACGCGCCGCCCGACAGCAGCCGGTCGACCACGAGGGCCAGATCCGCCGACCGCGCGCCGGGAGCGGCGAAGACCGGCACACCGCCGCGGTCGGCGAGCACCCTGGCGGTGTCGGGCAGGGTCAGCTCGGTCGCGAACACGATGCCGGCGATCTCGCGCGCGCTCGCCTGACGCAGTGCCACGTCCAGCCGGTACGGCGGCGGGTGCTCGGGGCCGGGAACGATGACGAGGGTTCCCGCCGGCACGGTGCCCAGGAGGTCGAGCGGTGAGACGTCCACCCGCACGATGGCGCGGTCGTCCGCGGGCCCGGCGCAGTGCCGGATACCGAGGCGGTCGCCCTGGGCGGCGAGGTCGGAGACGGTTGGTTGTGCCATTGGCACAGTATGACGCGATTCTCTGGCTTGCTGGGCCATAGGTGCGCTCCGGACGCCGCCATATCGTGAGGCCCATGGTTCACACACCCCTCGACGCGCCCGCCCCTCACCGGGCCGCAGCCGTCGCGGCCTCAGACGTCGCGGCGCTGGCCGCGGGCACAGCGATCTTCGGCACCGGGGGCGGCGGGGCGGTCTACACCTCGCAGATCGTCGCCGAGGAAGCGCTCCGCGCGAACGGACCGGTGCGGCTGGTCACCGTCGACGATCTCGGCCCCGACGACCTGGTGGTCCTCATGTCGGGCATCGGCGCCCCCACCGTGGGCATCGAGATGCTCTCTTCCCAGCACCAGATCGACCTCCTCGTACGCGAGGCCGAGGCCGTCGCCGGCCGCCCCATCACCGCCCTCATGGCAGCGGAGATCGGCGGCAGCAACGGCGTCGGGCCGGTGGGCTGGGCCTCCCGCCTCGGCCTGAAGCTGCTCGACGCGGACGGCATGGGCCGGGCCTTCCCCGACGCGGCCATGGTGGCCATGAACGTCGCCGGAGTCCCGTGCGACTTCTCCGTCCTGAGCGACGTGGTCGGCAACGTGTCGGTGCTCAAGACCGTCGACCTGCACTGGCTGGAGCGGCACGCACGCGCCCTCACCGTCGCCAGCGGCTCCATCTGCCTCGGTGTGCACTACCCCCTCACGGCCGACACGGCCAAGGGCGCCGTCGTCGAGGGCACGGTCAGCGCAGCGGTCCGCGTCGGCCACGCCCTGCTCTCCTCCTCTGAGCCCGTCCTCGCCGTGGCAGCGGAACTCGGCGGCTCGATCCTGCTCACCGGCAAGATCACCGACCTCGACCGCCGTACCGTGGGCGGCTTCTCCCGCGGCTCCGTGACCATCGCCGGTACGGGCACCGACCGCGGCCGGCTCCAGCGCCTGGAGATCCAGAACGAGAACCTGGTCGTCCTGGAGGACGGCGAAGTGCTGGTGAGTGTCCCCGACAACGTCACCATCATCGACGCCGAGACCGGCCACGCGATCACGACCGAGATGCTGCGGTACGGCCAGCGCGTGTCCGTACTCGCCTGGGCCTGCGACCCGATCTGGCGGACACCGCGCGGCCTCGAACTCGCCGGACCCCAGGCGTTCGGATACGAGCTGACCTACACCCCCTTCGGAGGAAGCACCCGATGACGCCCACGCGCGATCTCTCCATCGGCGTCGACGTCGGCGGCACCAACACCGACGCCGTCGCCATCGACGGCACCGGCACCGTGCTCGCCCACACCAAGCAGGCGACGACCGACGACGTCACCGGCGGCATCCGCGCCGGCATCGCCAACGTGCTCGCGGCGCTCGGCGAGGACCGGTCACGGGTCTCCCGGGTCATGCTCGGCACCACACACGCCACCAACGCGATCGTCGCCCGACGGCAGTTGGACCGGGTGGCGACGATCCGGCTCGGGGCCCCCGCGGCGACCGAGTACCCGCCCCTGCTCGGCTGGCCGGGCGATCTCGCGGGCCTCATCCTGGCCGGCTCCGCGATGGTCGGCGGCGGCCACATGGTCGACGGCACGCCGATCGCGCCCCTGGACCGGGACGCCATCCTGCGCTTCCTCGACGGACTCGACCACTTCGACGCCGTCGCCGTGACCGGCATCTTCAGCCCCTCGATGCCGGACCAGGAACTCAAGGTCGCCGAACTGCTGCGCACCCACCTGGGGCCCGACGCGCGCGTCTTCCTCAGCCAGGACATCGGTCCCACCGGTCTGCTGGAACGGGAGAACGCGACCGTGCTCAACGCGGCGCTCCACAGCGTGGCCCGTTCGGTCACCGAGGCGCTGGTGACGGTCGTCGACGAGGAGGGGCTGGACGCCGTCACCTTCTTCGCGCAGAACGACGGCACCCTGATGTCCCTCGACTACGCCGCCCAGTACCCGGTGCTCACCATCGGATCGGGCCCCGCGAACTCCATCCGCGGCGCGGCGTACCTCTCCGGCGCCACCGACGCGATCGTCATCGACGTCGGCGGCACCACCTCGGACCTGGGCGTCGTGGTCAACGGATTCCCCCGCGAGTCCACGCTGCCCCGCGAGATCGGCGGCGTGCGGACCAACTTCCGGATGCCCGACATCCTCAGCCTCGGCGTGGGCGGCGGTACGACCATCGACCCGGTGACCGGCGCCGTGGGACCGGGCTCGGTCGGCTACCGGATCGCGACGGAGGGACTGCTCTTCGGCGGCGGGACGCCCACCCTGACGGACGCGGCGGCCCTCGCGGGCGCCTCGATCGCCGGGCGGACCCTCCCCGCCCAGACCGCCGCGAACGAGCGGGCGCTGCGGGCCGCGCTGGAGCGCGCGCACATCCTCATCGAGGAAGCCGTGGAACGGCTCTCCCTCGGCCGCGCCGACCTGCCGCTCGTGGTGGTCGGCGGCGGCGGCTTCCTCGTGCCCGACGACCTGCCGGGCGCCGGTCCCATCGTGCGGCCCGAACACGGCGACGTCGCGAACGCGGTCGTTGAGGAGATCTAGCTACCCGGTGGCCGCGCCGACCAGATCAGTCCCCTGGAAGACCGGGAGTCGGCCATCGCCCAGGCGTCGGAGGCGGCGATCGCCAAAGCGATCCAGGCGGGCGCCGATCCGCTGGAGGTGGCCGTCGTCGACGTACTGGAGACTCCCGTGCCCTACAGCGACAGACCCGCGGTGGAGGTGTCGGTCAAGGCCGCGGGACCGCTGGCGCGGCTGGGGGAACGGGCCGGAGCGCGGTGACGGTGTTCTCCGCGTTCTCCGCCGATGAGGCGGCGCGCGCCGACCTGATCGCGCTGCGCCGCGCGCTGCACGCCCACCCCGAGGTCGGGCTCGACCTGCCCCGGACGCAGACGGCGGTCCTCACGGCGCTGGACGGCCTCGGTCTCGCGGTCACCACCGGGGACGGCCTGACGTCGGTGACGGCGGTGCTGCGCGGCGGCCGGCCGGGCCCCGTCGTCCTGCTGCGCTCCGACATGGACGCCCTGCCGATCCAGGAGGCCACCTCCCTGCCGTTCGCGGCGGCCAACGGCGCCATGCACGCCTGCGGCCACGACCTCCACATGGCCGGACTGGTCGGCGCCGCCCGGCTCCTCGCGGCCCGCCGCGCGGAGTTGCCCGGCACCGTCGTGTTCATGTTCCAGCCCGGCGAGGAGGGGTACGCGGGCGGCCGGCTGATGATCGAGGAAGGCGTGCTGGAAGCGGCGGGCGAGCGTCCGGTCGCCGCGTACGCCGTCCATGTCGACTGCGTGACGCCCGGGGGCCGGGCGGTCACCCGGCCGGGTCCGATGATGTCGGGCGTCAGCGCGCTGCACATCCGGGTGGCCGGTACCGGGGGCCACGCCGCCTACCCCCACCACGGCGTCGACCCGGTCCCGGTGGCGGCCGAGATCATCCTCGCCGTGCAGTCCTTCGTGGCACGCCGGATACCGGTCGCCGACCCGGCCGTGGTCTCGGTGACCCGGGTCTCCTCCGACTCAGCCGCCGGCAACGTCCTCGCCGGCTCCGTGAGCCTGGAGGCGAACCTCCGCGTCCTGTCGCCGGCGACACTCGCGCTGGTACGTGACGAACTCCCGGCGCTGGCCGTCGCGCTCGGCGAGGCGCACGGCTGCACGGTCGAAACCGAGTACGTCGAGTCCTACCCCGTGACGGTCAACGACCCGGCCGAGACCGAGCGGGTGCTCGCGCTGCTCGGCGAGCGCTACGGCGACCGGGTGGTGCGCCTGCCGTTCCCGGGCATGGCATCCGAGGACTTCGCCTACGTGCTCGAAAAGGTGCCCGGCACGCTGGTCTTCCTCGGCGTACGGCCCGAGAACGGTTCGAGTGGCCCGATGCACTCCGAGCGGGCGGTCTTCGACGACTCCCGCCTCGACGAGCACGCGGCGCTCCTGGCGGAGCTGGCATGGCGGCGGCTCGAACACTGAGGGCCGCCGCGTGCGGGGCGCACGTCCGCACGCCGGCTCACGTGATTCGGAGCCCGATATGACGGCGTGCCTGACGGCGCCCCCCCGCGGACGGGACGAGGGTCGTCGCGTCGATCAGGTCCGTCCGGACGCCGCTGTCACCCGCCGAGGTGGGTGAGCTCGTCACCGACCCGCACAGCGCGATCGTACGGAGCAGAGGCGGAACCAGACATTCGGCACCCGGCCGTGTCCACGCGGCGGAGCCGACGACAACGAAGAGGCAGGGATGCGGGATGCAGAGAGATCAGCCGGAGACCGGCGCCGACGGCCGTGCCGCCCTGAGCGGAGTGGTCGTCGTCGACCTGTCCCACGTCCTGGCGGGACCGTACGCCGCGCAGACGCTGGCCGACCTCGGCGCGACCGTCATCAAGGTCGAGAATCCCGCGAACCCCGATGTGTCGCGCGGCTTCCCGCCGTACCTGCGCTCGGACGGCGAGGAGTTCAGCGGCTACTACGGTCAGTACAACCGCGGCAAGCTCGGTGTCTGCATCGACTTGGCCCGTGAGGAAGGCAAACAGGCCCTCAAGGACCTGGTGGCCCACGCCGACATCCTCGTCGAGAACTTCCGGCCCGGCACCATGGACAAGCTCGGCCTGGGCTACGAGATCCTGGCCGGGATCAACCCGGGGCTCGTGTACACGGCCATCTCCGGTTACGGCCGGACGGGCAGCCGTCGCCGCCGGCCGGCGTTCGACAGTACCGCCCAGGCAGCCGGCGGCCTGTGGTCGATGAACGGGTACCCCGACACCCCGCCGGTGCGGATGGGCGTCACCATCGGGGACCTCTCGGCCACCATGTTCGCCGTCATCGGCACCCTGGCCGCCCTGCGGCACGCCGAGAGTACCGGCGTCGGCCAACTGGTCGACGTCGCCCAGGTCGACAGCGTCGTCGCCATGACCGAGACGGCCGTCGTCGACTACACGGTCGACCGGAAGATCGCGGCACCGGCCGGCAACGCGCACGCCTGGGTCAGGCCGTACGAGCTGTTCCCGTGCGCCGACGGCCAGGTGTTCTTCGGCGGCTACACCGACAAGCTGTGGACGGCGAGCTGCCGGCTCTTCGGCACGCCGGAGGCGGCCACGGAGCCCGGGATCGACACGATGCGCAAGCGCTTCGACAAGGAGACGTACGACCGTCGCGTGAAGCCGTTGGTGACCGGCTGGTTCGCCGGACGGACCCGCCAGGAGCTGGAGGACCTCGCGGGCGACACCATCCCGCTGACGGCCGTCCGTGACATCGGAGAGGTCGTCGACGACCCGGGCACCGCCGAACGGGACATGATCGTCGAGGCCGACTACGGCCCGCTGGGCGCGCTGCGGATGTTCGGTTCGCCCATCAAGCTCAGCGCCACTCCCGTCGCGCCGGGACGCCCCGCCAACAGGGTGGGGGAGCACACCGACGAGGTGCTGCGCCGCTTCGCGGGATACGACCGGGCGCGGATCGAAGCGCTGCGCGCGGCGAAGGTGATCTGAGGATGGGTGAGGAGAGAATCCGCCGCGAGCCGTTGCGGACCGAGCCCGCCGCCGCCTATCGCTCCACGTTCGCGCCGTCCGCCCCGGAACCGGTCCCCGGTGAGCCGCTGCCCGCGGGCTGGGAGGGGATCTGCTTCCCCTTCGACGCTGCTTACGCCGACCTGCGGCCGGACGGTTCGCCCGGCACCGACGGCACCGTGCCCGGACCGGGCCTGCCCCGGCGCATGTACGCCGGTGAGGACACCCGCTTTCTGCGACCCCTGCGCTACGGCGACACGGTCGAGCAGCGCACCACGCCGGGGGCCGTGACGCGCAAGCGCGGCCGGGCGGGGGAGCTGGTCTTCGCCGACATCGAGCGGGCCTACCTGGTGGACGGTGACATCGCGGTCACGAGCACCTGGCACGACGTGTTCCTGCCAGCGAGCGATCCGGCCGCCGCGCAGGTCGGCGTGCCCGCCGGCGAGGCCGAGGTGTGGGACCGGTCGGAGCGGGCGACCCTGGACAGCAGACAGCTGTTCCGTTACTCGGCGCTGACCTTCAACACCCACCGGGTGCACTACGACCGGGCCTGGGCGCAGGGTGTCGAGGGCCTGCCCGACCTGCTGGTGCACGGTCCCCTGATGCGTATGCTCCTGCTCGACTTCGCGTCGCGCTGGTTCCCGGACCGTACGATCCGGGAGTTCTCGATGCGCTCGGTGTCGCCCGTGTTCGTCGACCAGCCCGTGACGCTGGCCGGGCGGGAGTGCGACGACGGCATGCGGGTCTGCGCGCTGGACGCCGCCCACCGCAGGCTCGCCCAGGGGCGGGTGACCACGGAAGCGCCATAGGCCGCGTCTGATGGTCTTGCTGGGTTCGTGTGCCCTGGAGCCGCGCTCCTCCTGGGCCCGGTCGGCCCGGTGGGGGTGCCCCCGGGCGGGCGGGCCCAGGGGAGGACCTCCACGCCGCGTTGTCGTCGGTCGCCGATGGTCCTCCTGCGCCCTGGGGGCGTGGGAGGTGCCCCACCTGGGCCCTGGGGGGTCTCGGGAGTTCATTAGGCAAGTCGGTTGTCGGAAGGGAGGTTGTCGGGGTCGGCGCATTCTGCCTCATTGAGAAGCGAAACCAGCAGACGCGAGAGCAGTGGGTCCGGCAGTGCGTTCTTCTCTCCGCCCGAGGGCGGCGCCACTATCAGCGGCGGTTGCACATATTCGAGGGCGGCCTTCATCCGCCGCCCGGTGAGCTGGGCCGACGACGTGACGACTGGCCGCGGGAGCGAGAGTGCATACCAGGCGCGTTGACGTGGCATGCACTCCCGGGAGAACGTCTGTCAGCCTGCGGTGTACTCGGCGGCCACGTCGAGGATCCACGTGACACCGAACTGGTCGGTCAGCATCCCGAAGGCCGGTGCCCACTGCGCGGGCCCGAAGTCTTCGACAACGGTCGCGCCCACGGACAGCTTCTTCCACAGTTCGCCGACCTCCTCCGCGCTCTCTCCGCGGAGGGACATGAAGAACGGTTCGCGGGTGAGCGTCATGCTGTTCTCACGCCGGGTGGTATTGGCCTGCCCGGCCTGGGCACCGGCCTGGGCGGGGATGTCGTACGCCATGATGCCGAAACCGTCGGCGCCGGCGATCTGGCCGAAGACGATCTTGCTGGCGTCGGGCAGTTCCTGAGGCATGCCGAAGTCGCCGTAGGTGACGGCGGTGAGCCGGCCGCCGAAGACCGACTGGTAGAACTCCAGCGCCTCGCGGGCGTTGCCCCGGAAGTTGAGGTGGGCGGTGGTGGTGAAAGCCATGGTGACTCCTATGACGTGGTGCTGGGTCCTGCGAATTCCTACAGGAAGATTTCTGACATCTCTGACATATTTCGCTAGACGGTGTCCGAGCCGGCCGTCGCCGATCTCGTCGGCACTGTCAGAAGGCCAACAGGATGGCGCTGACGATCAGACTGCCGATGAGGTTGTAGCCGCCGGAGATCGCCGCGTAGAACAGCGGTCGGGGGAAGTTCGGGTTGATGGCGATGTTGACGGTGTTGGCGGTGAGGTAGCCGAAGCCGACGATGAAGCCGAACAGCATCGCGTCGCCCAGGGTGTCGATCTCCAGCGCAGCCATCATGATCGCGCTGGTGAGTGTGATGACCAGAGAGGTCAGCGCCGGTCCGGCGAAGAACAGCGGCGAGCCTTCCGGCTTGGCCTGAGGATCACGGCCCAGCGACCTGTTGTACGCCCTGGGGAACAGCACGGCGAACCAGACACCGCCGAGCAGGGTGAACGCAATGAAGCCGATCAGGATCCCGACCAGGTTCAGGTCGCCGAGGACATCGAACATGCTGCTGACTCCGTACATGAATGGGGCGAGTGGGGCCCATGGGGGAGGGAGCCCCGCACCGGCGGAATCTCCGTCCATTCACGGGCCGACCGGTTCGAGAACGACACTCTCAGAGGTAGGTGCCAGGTTGTGGCACCTACTCCGGGCAGCATGGACCGTATGCCGAAAACTTCTGCCCGACTGCTGGCTCTGCTGTCACTGCTGCAGACACGCCGCGACTGGCCCGGCGCCCTGCTGGCCGACCGCCTCGGTATCAGCCTGCGTACCGTGCGCCGTGATGTCGACCGCCTCCGTGAGCTCGGCTACTCCGTCGCCGCGGTAAAGGGACCCGACGGCGGCTACCGGCTCAGCACCGGTACCGAACTGCCGCCGCTGTTGTTCGATGACGAACAAGCCCTCGCACTCGCCGTCGCGCTGCAGATCACCGCGAGTCGGCCGGACGACACCCTCGCTGAACCTGCCGCGCGGGCCCTGAACACCATCAGCCAGGTCATGCCCGCCCGGCTGCGCCACCGGATCAACGCCCTGCAGGTCACGGCCGTCGAACCGCCTGACACCCGGCCGCCGGCCACGGTCGACAGCGGTACGCTGTTCACGATCAGCGCCGCCGTCCACGCCCGCGAGATCCTGCGTTTCGACTACACCAGCGGCGACGACAACGAGCAGGCAACCGGGAAGCCGCCGCGCCGCGTCGAACCACATGGCGTCATCACCTGGGCCGGGCGCTGGTACCTCATCGCCTTCGACCTCGATCAGCAGGACTGGCGTACCTTCCGCGCCGACCGGATCACCCCGCGCACCCCCACCGGCCCCCGGTTCACCCGGCGCGAAGTTCCCGGCGGCGATGTCGCCACCTACGCCACCAGCGTCTTCCGCGGCTCCACCGACCACTCCGGGAACTGGCCGTGCCAGGGCACCGTGATCCTCGATCTGGACGCCGCCACAGCGGCGCTCTACACCCGCGAGGGCCTCATCGAGGACCTCGGGGACGGTCGCTGCCGCCTCACCCTCGGATCCTGGTCCTGGCCCAGCCTCGCCTCGGCTCTTGCCAAGTACGACGCCGAAATCGAAGTCGTCGGTCCCCCGGAACTCACCGACGCCTTCACTCATCTCGGCAACCGTTTCCTGCACACTGCAGCAAGATTCACGGCCACGCACCCCTGAGGCCGAGGCCCTGCCCCCTTCCGGCTGGCGCCCTACCGGGGTGTGGCGAACGCGTGGAACCCCATGATGGTTTCGAATTCTGAATGCTCGCTGAAGCCTGGTTCGGCAGGCGCCACCACCAGATGCACGGAACACGGCGGCGGGAGAGCACCGGCCGGCTGCTGGACCTCGTCATGGAAGGGCCGCGCGGGGCTCCCAACCGGTGAGCGCGATCGCTTCGCCCCTCGTGACGGTGAGGACATGTCAAGGATCCCCCAACACCCCTTGCATGTACTGCGAAAACGCCAACTACCCGGCATCGGGTCAGGGCACCCTGCTTTCAGCCCCGGCCCTGCTTCATGCCAGCACTTGTCCGAGGAAGCCGCGGAGGTAGCCGGCGACGACGTCCAGGTGCCTCTCCAGGAGGACGTTGACCTCCAGCAACTGGTCGACGACTTCGCGGCAGGCGTCGCCGACCTCGGACGCCTGACTGCGGCACCAGACCGGCGTCCGCATCTGAAAGGCGATCTTCTCTGGCGGATAGTCGCTCTTGTCGGTGCGTTTGCCCTGGTCAAGGGCTGTGTGGGTCTTGACGAGCTGGGTGTCGTGGAAGACCTGGACCATCGTGGCGGTCGAGCGGACGTCGACGCGGCGGCCGATCAGCTTCCACGGAACCGAGTAGAGGGTGCGGCCGACCTTGATGTGGATGTCCGGGCCGACCGTGGCCGTCGACCAGCGGGCCAGCACGAACGGAGTCGGCGGCAGAGGCAGCAGTTCGGCCGCCTCCAACGCGTCGAACACGGCCATCGGGGCGGCCCCGCCCAGCGGCCGGCACTTCCGCCGCCCGGCGACCTGCTGGCTCCAGGTCACGGCCTCCGCCTGCATGTGCTCGATCGAGGTGAACTCCCGGCCTCGCCAGAACGAGTCGCGGACATAGGGCATCGGCCGCTCGACCCGCGGCTTGTCCTTCGGCTTCGCCGCCCGGGCCGGATCGACCAACGCTCCGTAGTGCGTTGCGAGTTCGGCATACGCCTTGTTGATCTTCGGGTCGTAGAGGTCGGGCTTGTCGACGCCGGTCTTGAGGTTGTCCGGGACGAGCCGGCGCGGGACGCCGCCGAAGTAGCGGAAGGCCGCGACGTGCGCTTCCGTCCACGCGTGCTGGTCCAGGTGCAGCACCGGCCGGACAAACATGTGCCGCGAGCACGGCAGCACCATCACGAACGCCCAGACCCGGTGGCGTTTCCCGGTCTGCGGATCGATCCACGGCCCGAGGAAGCCGTAGTCGATCTGAGCCTCCGAACCCGGCTCGATGTCGTCACGGAACACTGTGACCTGCGACTTCGCCACCTCGTCCGGAAGCGTCGCGTGCACCCATCGACGGAACGAAGAGATCGACACCTGCAGTTTGTGTTCGTCACGCAGGCGCTGGTGGATCGTCGAGACGGTCACCGTCCCGAGCAGGCTCTTGATGTAGTCGCGGTGCTGGTCGATGTCCGGCCAGGTCACCTGCCTCAGCCTTCTGTCGATGAGCCCCGGGAACCACTCCTTGATCAGCTTTGACCAGTCGGACTCGCTCATCGGCGGGCCGCCCGGGCTGATCCCGGACGCTTCCGCCGGCGCCAGGTACTTCCTGACCGTCTTGCGGTCCACCCCCAGCGACGCAGCCAGCTCGCTCTTCGAGCGGCCCGCGTACCAGTGGACGTAGATCTCGGTGATGTCGACCACGACGAACGTTCTCCTCGCCATCCGGGCTGCCCATCGGCCATCCGAACCACGGGACGAGGAACTTGACCAGCTCCGCGACGACCAGGTCCCTCGATCCCGACCTCCGCGCTACCCATGGCCAATTAGGAGAATTCGGGATGAGGAATTACATGACGCTCAAACCGCCCAACCTGGGGAAAAGCTTGATCGTCGACAACCAGGCCGCACTCCACCTCGCGGCCATCCTCATCTGGGCCCGCAGATGACCCACGAGAGAAGCTTCAGGGCTGATGGCCGATGTCAAGAGCGTGTGCTTTGAGGAATGCGCCCGCGTGGGCCGCTGCTTCTTCTGCGGTCGTGTAAAGCGTCCCATCGGCGACCGTGCCGGATGTCCCATCAGCGCCCTTACCTGTCCAGCGCCAATCGCCGGAAGGCGACTGCACCAGCTCGGCAGTCCCTCCGAACAGCGCAAGTGTGCTTCTGCCCGCCGCCGCAGGTGTCGGGCGACTGACGGCGTCGGGCCATTTCTTACGGGCGCCCTGCCGGGTGATGCCCCAGACAGCTCCCAGCTGCTCATAACTCGCGCCGGAGGAGCCAGCGGTTGCTGCCGCCCGCTCCGCCAGCCGCTTGATCTCGACATCCACCACCTTCCAAGCGGCCAGGACGGACAGCGCCACTTCGACGGGATTCGCATCCCACAAAACCATAGTTCCCGATATTGTCGATGTGAACTAAAGTTTCCGCACTGCATCGGCTGCACCTCCGCCGCATCAGAGAGACAGGCTCTAGTCCGCTTCGGTGGCGCGGAAGTCGCGTTCGCCGCCCGAGAGCTGCCAAGGCCTACTCCGGGGCCCGGCCAGGTGCTGGTGCGCGTGATGGCCACATCCGTGAACCCCCTCGACTTCCAGACCCGGCGCGGCGACTACCGCGACCAGGTGGCGCTGCCGGCGGTGATCGGCAACGACGTGTCCGGCGTCGTGGTCGAGACCGGCCCCGGGGCGGACGACTTCCAGCCGGGTGACGAGGTCTGATACATAGCGCCGCCCTTCGCCGGGCCCGGCTCCTATGCCGAGTTCCACGTGGTCGACCAGGCCCTGGTCGCCCGCAAGCCCGCACGGTTGTCGCATGTCGAGGCCGCCGGTCTCGGGGTCGTGGGCGTGACGGTGTGGGAGGCGCTGGTCGAACGCACCGCGGTGCGGGCCGGGGAACGGGTCCTGGTGCACGGCGGAGCGGGCGGAGTCGGCTCCGCCGCCATCCAGGTCGCCAGCGCGATCGGGGCCGAGGTGGTGACCATTGCTCGGGCGAGGGACCACGCGTTCGTCAAAGAACTGGGAGCCGACCACGCGATCGACTTCTCGACCGGAGACTACGTGCCGCAGGTCCGCGAGCTGGGCGGAGTCGACGGCGTCCTGGACACGGTCGGCGGGGGCACCCTCACCCGCAGCCCGGAGGTCCTCACCAACCGGGGCCGCGTGGTCTTCATCGTCGACATCCCCGAACCGCAGAACCTGCTCGCCGCGTGGGGCGTCAACGCGACCTACCACTTCCTCTTCGCCAGCCCCGGCCGGGCGAAGTTCGAAGCCCTCGGCCGCCTGGTCGACCAGGGCAGACTCCGGCCGGTGATCGGCACCGTGCTCCCACTGGCCGACATCGCACAGGCCCACGCGCTGCTGGAAGGCGGCTCCACCGGCACAGGCCGCCGACGCCCCCGCGGCAGATCGCCATCGCCGTGCAGCCCCTCGACGAGCCATCGCACCAGACG
>NZ_JBSGUP010000116.1:0-16265 GCF_053607985.1 Streptomyces sp. NPDC055078 | reverse complement strand
GGCGGGGGCTCGGCGTATCCGTCGTCAGGGCGGCGGCCCCGATCGATTCTGCAATGTTGATTGCACGTAATTCCGTAACTACGTAGGATTGGTGTCATGGAGCTGGAGCAGCGCGTCGCGGAGCTGGAGATCCGGCTGGCCGCACTGGAGCGACGGGAGCCGCGGGAGTCGCGGGAGTCCGTGCCCTCCCCGGCGGCCCGTCCCGGGGAGGGTGACGGGGACGCGTACTGGGCCCTCAGCGGGTTCAAGGAGCAGCTCGCCGCCCTCGGCGCCGACGACGGCGGGGTGCTGTTCACCGGGGACGTCCGGCTGCCCGGCGGCGCGCGGTACGAATGGCAGTTCGGCGCGCTCACCGCCGATCTGCTGGACCGGGACTGGACGACGGCGTCCGACGCGCTGGCCGCCCTCGGCCATCCCGTACGGCTCCGGCTGCTGCGGGAGATCCTCGGCGGCCGGCACACCGCGGCCGAGCTGGCCGAACTCGACGGCATCGGCACCTCCGGCCAGATCTACCACCATCTGCGCCAGCTCACCGCCTCGGGCTGGCTCCACACCCCGGGCCGCGGGCGGTACGCCGTACCGCCCGCCCGGACCGTTCCGCTGCTGGTCGCCTTCCTGGCCGCCCAGCCCTGACCCGACCCGACCCGACCCGTCGCCGACGGGCACCCGCCGACAGGGGAGTACGCCATGTCCACGATGCCGATATCGACGGCCCGTCGCCGCCGCGACCGCAAGCACCGGCTGATATCCGACGTCGCCGGCGTCTTCTGGTGGCTCTTCGGCGTTCTGCTCCTCTGGGATCTGTTTCTGTCGCTGCCCGGCGGCTGGATCGCCGTCGTCGTCCCCGGGGTCGTCGCCGTCGGCCTCGAACTCCTCCGGGTGCGGATCTACCGCGCCGAGCACCGCGCCGCCGATCCGCCCGCCCCCGTCGAGGTCGGGGTGCCCGTCACCGGCCGCTGGGTGGCCTACAACAGCCCGGTCGACAAAGTCCCCAGCCATGGCACGCATCTGTACGGGCAGACGTACGCGATCGACATCGTCGCCGAGCCGGTGGCGGGCCAGAACCCCGGCTTCCGCTGGCTGTGGCCCCTGGTCCGCCGCAGTTCGGCGTATCCCGCCTACGGTATGCCGCTGCTGGCGACCGCCGACGCCACCGTGGTCCGGGCCCGGGACGGCCGGCGCGATCACCTCAGCCGCAGCTCCCTGCCGATGGTGATCTATCTGATGGTGCTGGAGGGCCTCGCCCGCTCCCTGGTCAGCCCCTGGTGCGTCATCGGCAACCACCTGGTGCTCGACCTCGGGGACGGCACCTACGCGCTGTACGCCCATGTGATGCGCGGCTCGCTGACCGTGAAGGAGGGCGACCGGGTGCGCGCCGGGCAGCGGATCGCCCGCTGCGGCAACTCCGGCAACTCCACCGAGCCGCACGTCCACTTCCAGCTCATGGACCGTCCCGACCCCGAGATCGCGCTCCCCCTCCCGTTCCGCTGGCGGGGTATCGACCTCCCGGCGAACGGCGACAGCTTCACGGCGGGCCCCGTGTCGGCGGAGGCGGATGGCGGGGCGGACGCCGGGGCGGATGCCGGGGCGACGGATTCCGCGGGTGTGGGTCGGGCCACGGCGGGTCCTGCGGGTGTGGGTCCGGCCACCACGGACGCCGGGTCCACCACACAGCCCGTGCCGGAATCGGCCGCCCGCGGCTAACCTCGGCCCATGCCCCCTGCCAGCAGACCGGCCGGCCAAGGTGCCCGCGCCCGCGCCCGCGCCCGCACCTATGACCCCGCCACCACCCGCGCGGCCGTCCTCGCCCAGGTCGCGCAGGTGCGGAAGTCGGTCGACGCCCTCACCCCCGCGCAGCTCGCGCTGCCCACCCGGGTCGGCGACTGGACCGTACGGGAGCTGACCGCGCACCTCGCCATGGTGGTCGGCTCCGTCGCCCGGAGCCTCGCCGCGCCGGAGCCCCCGCGCGCGGAGATCGCCCTGCGCGACTGGGCGTCCGCCACCGCCGGTTTCGTCGGCTCGGAGGACGAGGACCCCCGCGCGCCCGCCGGCTCGGCGCCGCCCGCCGAGCTGTACGGCCGGGCCGCCGACGGCCTCGCGGAGGCGCTGGCCTCCGCCCCGGCGGGCCGGCTGGTGCGGATGCCGCTCGGGGCCATGCGGCTGGACGACTTCCTGGTCACCCGGACCGTCGAGCTGATCGTCCACACCGACGACCTGAACGACGCGACCGGTCTTGACATCCCGTACGACCGCAAGGCGCTCGCCGCCGGTACCCGGCTGCTGGCCGACGCCCTCGCCGTGAAGGCGCCCGGCGGCTCGGTCGAGGTCCGGGTGCCGCCGTACGCCGTGGTGCAGTGCGTCGAGGGTCCCCGGCACACCCGGGGCACCCCGCCGAACGTCGTCGAGACCGACCCGCTGACCTGGATCCGGCTGGCCACCGGGCGTACGGGATGGGCTCAGGAGCTGGACGCGGCCACGGTCAGCGCGAGCGGCGAGCGGGCGGACCTGGCACCGCTGCTGCCGGTCCTCCCCTGAGGCCGACTGCGCACGCGACCTTCCGGCGGCATCCGGCACCTGGCACCCGGCATCCGGCGGATGCCAGGAACCGGAATCCGGTCCGCCCCGTCCCAGGGGTATGCGTAACCAGCTGAGCGTCCCCCTCACCGTCCTGGCACTGCTCGCGCTCGCCGCCTGCGGTACGGAGTCGGGCTCCGGTTCCGGCTCTGGTTCCGGCTCGGGCTCTGGTTCCGGCTCCGCGGGCAAGGTCGGCGGATCCACCCCCGCCGATCTGAAGGTCACCGGTGTGCACTGGGCCGTCGACCGCGTCACCGTCGGCGGGAAGGTGTCGATGGCACCGGACGGGGCGTATCTCCGGGTCGGCGCCGGCGGTGCGGCCGAGGGGAACACCGGCTGCAACGGCTTCGGCGGCAAGGCCACGGTCGAGGGGGACACGGTCACCTTCGGTGATCTCGCCTTCACCGAGATGGGATGCGCCGGGGATGTCGGACGGTTCGAGGAACTGCTGCGCGGCGTGCTCGCCGGGAAACTGGAGGGCGACCTCGGCAGTTCCGGCGGTCAGCTCACCCTGACCAACGCCAAGGGCGATGTCGTCGCCTTCACCGCCGGGGCCGAAACCCCGCTCGCCGGCACCCGCTGGACCGTGGACACGCTGATCGGCGACGGCACGGCCGAACCCCTCCCCGCCGGTACGGAGGAGAGCGCCCACCTGGTCATCGGCAAGGACGGCAAGGCCACCGGGAGCCTCGGCTGCAACACCTTCACCGCCACGGCGAAGGTCGTCGGCACGGACATCGTCTTCGGCCCGCTCGCCACGACCCGCCGGATGTGCGCGGGGACGGCGGGGCAGGTGGAGGCGCATATGACGAAGGTGCTGACGGGGAGGGTGTCGTACGACATCAACACCCGCGGCCTCACCCTGAAGGGCCCCGCCACCAAGTCCCTCCACGCGACTGCCCCCGCTCGCTGACCCGCCCGTGCTTTCTGCGGGGCTCCGCCCCGGACCTCCCCCTACGCCCTGCGGCGTGGGGGGACCCCCAGCGCCTCATCGCCGGCGAGGCTGGATTTGGTTGCCCTTGCTCTCCAGGTGAAGGTGGATGTGGTTGCCCCGGCCTCCCGAGCGAGGGATGCCTTTGCTGCCGCGCGTGGCGTGGACGGTCACATCCAGCCCGTCCGGCGATTGAGGACACGCCCGGAGGGCGTGCCGTCCCGCGGCGGTGCGGGTTACGTCGGGCCCGGCCCGGCAACGGTGTCCCCCGTGACGGAACCCTCACCATGTGGTACCGGCGCACAACCGGGCCCGGCACCCCGCGCCGCACCGGGGCCAATGTCACAGGTCCCCAATTCGGACCAGTGGTCGATCTCGCCTACACTCGGTGCCGTGCCACGTGGTGACGGTCGACTCAATCACGATCTGCTCCCCGGCGAGAAAGGCCCCCAGGACGCTTGCGGCGTCTTCGGTGTCTGGGCTCCGGGCGAAGAGGTCGCAAAGCTCACGTACTTCGGGCTCTACGCCCTCCAGCATCGGGGCCAGGAATCCGCAGGAATCGCGGTCAGCAACGGCTCCCAGATCCTCGTCTTCAAGGACATGGGCCTGGTGTCCCAGGTCTTCGACGAGACCTCCCTCGGCTCGCTGCGGGGACACATCGCGGTCGGTCACGCCCGCTACTCGACCACCGGAGCCTCCGTCTGGGAGAACGCACAGCCGACCTTCCGGGCCACGGCCCACGGCTCCATCGCGCTCGGGCACAACGGAAACCTGGTGAACACGGGCCGGCTCGCCGAGATGGTCGCGGAGCTGCCGCGCCAGGACGGGCGGGCGGCCCAGGTCGCCGCCACCAATGACACCGATCTGATCACCGCGCTGCTCGCGGGCCAGGTCGATGACGACGGCAAGCCGCTGACCGTGGAGGAAGCCGCCCCCAAGGTGCTCCCGGCGGTGAAGGGCGCCTTCTCCCTCGTCTATATGGACGAGTCCACCCTCTACGCGGCCCGTGACCCGCAGGGCATCCGCCCGCTCGTCCTCGGCCGTCTCGACCGGGGCTGGGTCGTGGCCAGCGAGTCCGCCGCCCTCGACATCTGCGGTGCGACGTATGTCCGCGAGATCGAGCCCGGCGAGCTGATCGCCATTGACGAGAACGGCCTCCGTACCACCCGATTCGCAGAAGCGAAGCCCAAGGGCTGTGTCTTCGAGTACGTCTATCTCGCCCGCCCCGACACCGACATCGCCGGCCGGAACGTCTATCTGTCCCGCGTGGAGATGGGCCGGAAATTGGCCAAAGAAGCACCCGTCGAGGCCGACCTGGTGATCGCGACGCCGGAGTCGGGCACCCCCGCCGCCATCGGCTACGCGGAGGCGAGCGGTATCCCCTACGGCTCCGGGCTGGTCAAGAACGCGTATGTCGGCCGTACCTTCATCCAGCCGTCGCAGACCATCCGCCAGCTCGGCATCCGCCTCAAGCTCAATCCGCTGAAGGAAGTCATCCGGGGCAAGCGGCTGGTCGTCGTGGACGACTCGATAGTCCGCGGCAACACCCAGCGCGCCCTGGTCAAGATGCTCCGTGCGGCCGGTGCGGCCGAGGTGCACATCCGGATCTCCTCCCCGCCGGTGAAGTGGCCCTGCTTCTTCGGCATCGACTTCGCCACCCGCGCCGAACTGATCGCCAACGGCATGACGATCGAGGAGATCGGCGCCTCGCTGGGCGCGGACTCCCTCTCCTACATCTCCATCGACGGCATGATCGAGGCGACGACGATCGCCAAGCCCGATCTGTGCCGCGCCTGCTTCGACGGCGAGTACCCGATGGACCTGCCCGACCCCGAGCTGCTCGGCAAGCAGCTTCTTGAGACCGAGCTGGCGGGCGGCGCCGACGCCGCCGACGCGCTCCGTCGCCCGTAGGCCCTGGCCGTGACCCACAGCGCAGTGACCCCCGGCCGGGGTCCCGCAGCACCGACACGAAAGCCCTCTTTGCCATGACAGCCGAGTCTTTTGAACGTGCCCAGGACGCGGGCACCGGCGCCAGCTACGCGGCGGCGGGCGTCGACATCGAAGCCGGTGACCGCGCCGTACAGCTGATGAAGGAGTGGGTGCGCAAGACCCGCCGCCCCGAGGTCCTCGGCGGTCTCGGCGGCTTCGCGGGACTCTTCGACGCCTCCGCGCTCAAGCGCTACGAGCGCCCGCTCCTGGCCTCCGCGACGGACGGTGTCGGCACCAAGGTCGACCTCGCCCGCAAGCTGGGTGTGTACGACACGATCGGCCACGACCTGGTCGGCATGGTCGTCGACGACATCGTCGTCTGCGGCGCCGAGCCGCTGTTCATGACCGACTACATCTGTGTCGGCAAGGTCCACCCCGAGCGCGTCGCCGCCATTGTCAAGGGCATCGCGGAGGGATGTGTCCTCGCGGGATGCGCCCTCATCGGCGGCGAGACGGCCGAGCACCCCGGACTGCTCGGCGAGGACGACTTCGACGTGGCCGGCGCCGGTACGGGCGTGGTGGAGGCCGACCGGCTGCTCGGCCCGGATCGTATCCGTACGGGGGACACGGTCATCGCGATGGCGTCCTCCGGCCTTCACTCCAACGGGTACTCGCTGGTCCGCCACGTGCTGCTCGACCGGGCCGGGATGGCGCTGGAGACCCGGATCGAGGAGTTCGGGCGGACGCTCGGCGAGGAGCTGCTGGAGCCCACCAAGATCTACTCGCTGGACTGTCTGGCGCTCACCAGGACCGCCGAGGTGCACGCCTTCAGCCATGTCACCGGGGGCGGCCTCGCCAGCAATCTGGCCCGGGTGATCCCGGACGGACTGCACGCCACCGTCGACCGCTCCACCTGGACCCCGGGCCCGGTCTTCGACCTCGTCGGCACGGCCGGCCGGGTCGAGCGGCTCGAACTGGAGAAGACGCTGAACATGGGCGTCGGCATGATCGCCGTCGTCCCTCAGGAGTCGGCGGACGCCGCGCTCACCCTGCTCGCCGACCGGGGTGTGGACGCCTGGGCCGCCGGAGAGATCACCGACCGCGGCGAGCGCACCACCGGCGCGGAACTGACCGGGGAGTACGCGCGCTGAGCCCGCTGCCCGGTACGGCAGCCGCCGCACGCGGCGCGGCGGCTGAACAGCACAGAACCCGGTCCGGAGGCAGGGGCCTCGGACCGGGTCGGCGGTCAGTGCAACGTCAAGCGCCGCGGCGCTGCGACGAAGGACCGGACTCGTCGTCCTCGTCCTCTTCGTCGTTGTACAGATCCGCGTACTGTGCGTACGGGTCGTCTTCCTCGTCGTCATCCTCGAACGGCTCGCCGTTCGGAGGCTGGCTCGAAGTCGATGCGCCCAGCTCGTTGGCCAGACGCGACAGGTCAGTCCCGCCGCTGTTGTACTTCAGCTGGCGGGCGACCTTTGTCTGCTTGGCCTTGGCCCGGCCGCGCCCCATGGCTCGACCCCCTCGGTGACGGGGCTCGACGGCCCCAGAGTCTTGACACGCGTTCATGATTCGGAACGGACTCCCCGTGGGGAGACCGGCCCGTAGGGCTTCAACGGTACCTGCTTCCGCGGCCATACGGTACGCCGCCCGCATGACGTGCCACTTCGCAGAACCCGCGAGGAGCCCCGTCCTCGCTGGTCAACTGCGATATTAACCTCTTCTTGGCGGACGACCCGCCGACCGGGGTGAGTCTTGTCTCCCGATACGGCGGGCCCGAGCCGCCGCCGGCGTCAGCCCCGGCGGGCCTCCGCCATGCGCTGCTCGGCGATCCGGTCCGCCGCCGCGGCAGGCGGAATACCGTCTTCCTTCGCACGTGCGAATATGGCCAGCGTGGTGTCGTAGATCTTCGCCGCCTGTGCCTTGCACCGGTCGAAGTCGAAGCCGTGCAGTTCGTCCGCGACCTGGATCACACCGCCCGCGTTCACCACGTAATCGGGCGCGTACAGGATCCCCCGGTCGGCGAGGTCCTTCTCGACGCCCGGGTGCGCGAGCTGGTTGTTGGCCGCGCCGCAGACCACCGAGGCGGTCAGTACGGGCACGGTGTCGTCGTCGAGCGCACCGCCGAGCGCACAGGGCGCGTATACGTCCAGGTGCTCCGCCCGGATCAGCGCTTCGGTGTCCGCGACCGCCGTGACCTGCGGATGCCTGGCGAGAATGCGCCGTACCGACTCCTCGCGCACATCCGTGATCACGACCTCGGCGCCGTCGTCCAGCAGATGTTCCACGAGGTGATGGCCGACCTTGCCGACCCCCGCGATCCCGACCCGGCGGCCCCGCAGCGTCGCCTCGCCCCACAGATGGCTCGCGCTCGCGCGCATGCCCTGGAAGACGCCGTACGCGGTGAGCACCGAGGAGTCCCCCGCGCCGCCGTTCTCCGGCGAGCGGCCGGTGGCCCAGCGGGTCTCGCGGGCGACGACGTCCATGTCGGCCACATAGGTGCCCACATCGCAGGCCGTCACATACCGGCCGCCGAGAGAGTCCACGAACCGGCCGTAGGCGAGCAGCAGCGCCTCGCTCTTGTCCGTCTCCGGGTCGCCGATGATCACGGCCTTGCCCCCGCCGTGGCCGAGACCGGCCATGGCGTTCTTGTACGACATCCCGCGGGCCAGATTCAGCGCGTCGGCCACGGCCTCCTGCTCGGAGGCGTACGGGTAGAAGCGGGTGCCGCCGAGGGCGGGGCCCAGGGCGGTGGAGTGGATGGCGATGACGGCCTTGAGGCCGGACGCGCGGTCCTGGCAGAGCACGACCTGCTCGTGGCCACCCTGGTCCGAGCGGAACAGGGTGTGCAGCACATCGGTGGGAACGCCGGGGACGCCGGTCACATCGGTCACGGTGGTGACTCCCAAGTACGAAGCGGCGGGTGAGGGACTTCCCTGAGTCTCCCCGTCGCTTGTGGCATGGGGAGGGTGAGAAAGTCCCGGTTGGGCATGAGGGTAAGTCCTACGCGGGCGTAGATCAGGCACAGTGCCGAGGATCACCCCCTGGCGGAGTACGGGCGTGGAAGGATCTGCGGTATGCCAGCGGTGTCCTCGGTACTTGTGCCTTACGCGTCCTACCTGCGGGTCTATGAGCCGCTGGCGGCCTTTCCCGAGCCCGAGCGGGGGCACTGGGCCCGATACGCCGGCCGGGGCGCTCCGCCCACGGCTCAGGACGAACTGCGGCGTTCCCTGGCGGATTTGCTGCCGACCCCGCCCGTCGCCGTACCGGTCCATGAGAGCGGGGACGCCTTTGTCGCGGAGGTGGACGGTGTGGTGTGCGTCTGCCCGTGGCGGACCCGGCTGCGCGGCTGGCTGGCCCTCCAGGAACTGAATGAGCAATTTTCGGCCACTTTGCTCGACGCCGTTCTGCCGCCCGTGGTCCGCGTCCAGGCGTCCGCGGACTGGGAGCAGTGGCGGGAACGCAACCCCGACGCCCGGCCCTGGATCAGGACGGCGGTGTGGCAGGTTCCGGTGCGCTGGTTCGCCCTCTTCGCGGACGACGAGCGGGAGTACGAGCCGGCCGGACCGGGAGGCTGTGACACCGCGGTTCTGCGCTATCGCACGCCGATGGTGCAGGCCAGGCGCCGGACGGCGCGGGCCCTGAAGGCGCTGCGGGAGTCCGCCGACGGCGGCCCGCTGAGCGAGGGCCTTGTCGATGTGGGGCGGTGGCTGGAGGAGTTCCATCCGCGCTCGCTGGTCGAGCTCGACTACGGCGGTCTGGTGCACGCCCTGCCGGCGCCGCAGCTCGCCGACGATCACTCGGCGGCGGATGTGGCCGCCGGGATCGAGGCACTCCGGGCCGGGGACGGCGAGGCGGCGGGGGAGGCGTACGGCAGGCTTGTGGATCGGTGGCGGGTGGTGCGCGGCCTGCAGTTCGCCAACTGAGCGGTTGTGTGGATGATTGAGACCTTCCGGAACCTTCCGGCATCTCCCGGTACCTTCTGTCCGGGCCTTAGGTCCCGATCCGGGCCTTTGTCTCAAGCGTGACGGACTGCACTAACTGGGCCCTTGCGTCGATCGCCTACCCTCGTGTCAAAATAGGACAAGGAGTCCGGGGAGGGTTCCTTCCGCCCAAGTATGGGCGGATCGTTTGGCATTGTGCTCTATGGGGGGTCTGGTGGCTCCTGATTGCCCTGTGACTGATCGTTA
This sequence comes from Streptomyces sp. NPDC055078, assembly GCF_053607985.1. Lineage (NCBI taxonomy): Bacteria > Bacillati > Actinomycetota > Actinomycetes > Kitasatosporales > Streptomycetaceae > Streptomyces > Streptomyces sp. NPDC055078. Next base: position 6,644 of record NZ_JBSGUP010000116.1, on the reverse strand, counting down.
CCGTGGTGTGACTGTCCGCTATGGCATGGTCCATCGGCTTCCGCCGTTGATGAACACCTCGGAGGGCAATTCCAACGGTTTGGCCGACGTGGCTGGACAGATGGTGTAGTTGTAGTGCCGAGGACAAGCCGTTCGTCCTATAACCGACTCAACCCGCATCCGCCATTTCGGGCAACGCGGGTCAAGGTGCAGAATTTAGAGGAAAGAACCGAGAACGTTCGGTTCTCCCGAGGAGGCCGCTCATGACCGCTCGCACCCCTGATGCCGAGCCGCTGCTGACCCCGGCTGAGGTTGCCACGATGTTCCGCGTGGACCCGAAGACGGTCACCCGCTGGGCCAAAGCAGGCAAGCTCACGTCCATCCGTACGCTCGGTGGACATCGCCGGTACCGCGAGGCAGAGGTACGCGCACTGCTCGCGGGTATTCCGCAGCAGCGCAGCGAGGCCTGAGGGCCCCGCTGAACCGGGCACATCCGGGACCCCCATCCCGGTAAGCCCACCCATAGCTCCACATGACGGGTGTCCGCCCCAACGGACTCCGGTCATCGATCGCGCTGGACTCCGCCGGGTCCAGCGCGATTTTTTTGCGCGTATTTCCGGGTGGGTTTCCGGGTGGGCCCGGTGTGAAAACCGGGCGCCGGGTGCCTCGTTGGGCGGGCGTGCGGAGGTTCCGGGAGGGGCTTGTGGATGCTGGGGGAGGCGCGCAAAGGGTGGTGCAATTGCACATATTAAATTGGTTGGTTCTGGATAGGTGTTAAGTAGCGGGGTTCTGAAAACCTATACGGTGACACCCGTCACACCTCGCAACTCTTGCCAACGTCCAGCGTGTCACTTCACCGGCGCCCCACACATCGGGCCGAAGTCACCCGGCGGGGGGACCTTTGTCCTCGGACCCGGACCCGGACCCGGACCCGGGCTGAGGCTGGGGCTGCTCGGCCTGGGGCTCGGTGTCCCCAGGGTCCCCGGGGCGCTCGGGGGTCTCCGGGAGCCCGGACTCCCCGGCCGGCCCCATGGCGAGCCTCAGGAGGCGATGGCAGACGGCGCAGTGCCGGGTCCGGTGCCGAATGCCGGAAGCAGCCGCCAGATGCGCCCGCAGCAGTGCTCCGATCTCATGCCGCCGGGTCTCGTGCCGCCGAACCGTGGACGCCGCCATGCACGTCACCTCCGCCTCCTGGTGTGTGCCGTCCCCTGAACAGTGGGTACCGGCGGGCGGGGGACCCGTCAAGACGGTGGACACGATGTCGGCGTCGCGGACGTATACGGATGGATGTGAGCGGATACGGGGGGATGCGGGGGAAGATGAGCGGATACGGCGAAGGCCCGCACCTCCGAAGAGGTACGGGCCTTTGAATCACTGCGGTCCTGACGGGATTTGAACCCGCGGCCTCCACCTTGACAGGGTGGCGAGCACTCCAAACTGCTCCACAGGACCAGGTTTCACAGCTCCGAATCGCGCGCTGGGCTGCGAGAAGAAACTCTACCGCAGCGGGGGCACGGCGGTCGAACTCGCTGTGGGTGACGGGCCCGTCACGGCACCAGCGCGTCGATCGCCTTCACGATGCGCTTGTCGGAGACCGGGTACGCCGTCCCCAGCGCGTGCGCGAAGTAGCTCACCCGCAGCTCCTCGATCATCCAGCGGATGTCCAGCACATCCTGCGGGACGGGCCGCCCCTGCGGAAGCTGCTCCAGCAGCCAGGCGTACTCGTCCTGCATCTCGTGCACCTTCTCCATCCGCGTGGTGTCACGCTGGACGGAGGTCGGCATCTGCTGGAGGCGGCGGTCCACCGCGACCAGATAGCGCATCAGATCCGGCAGTCTGCGCAGCCCGGTCCGCGTCACGAAGCCCGCGGGCATCAGCGCCGTCAACTGCCCCCGTACGTCCTGGACATTGCGCAGCAGGACCGGGCTGGTCGTGGCCTTGAGCCGGCGCTCGCACGCCTGCCAGGCGACCAGCACCTGCTGGACCTGGTCCACGGTCCGTACCGTCGTGTCCACCAGGTCCGCGCGGACCGTGTCGAACAGCTTGCGGTAGGACTCCTCGTCCCACGCGGGACCGCCGTGATCGGCGATCAGCCGGTCCGCCGCTGCCGTGGCGCAGTCGTCGAAGAGGGCCTGCACGGAGCCGTGCGGATTGCTCGACAGGGCCAGCTTCTGCTGATTGCCGAGCCTGTCGGAGGCGAACTTGGCCGGGTTCACCGGGATGTTGAGCAGAATCAGCTTCCGGGTGCCCCGCCACATCGCCTGCCGCTGCTCGGCCTCGGTGTCGAAGAGGCGTACGGAGACGGTGTCCCCGGCGTCCACCAGCGCCGGGTACGCCCTGACCGGCTGTCCGGCCCGACGGGTCTCGAAGACCTTCGACAGGGTGCCGATCGTCCAGTCGGTGAGGCCCGTGCGCTCGATCGATTCGCCGGCCGGTCCCGCGGTGGCCGCGGCGGCCCGGGAGAGGGCCTGCCGGGCCCTGGGGCGCAGGGTCAGCCGCAGCGCCTCCAGGTCCTTGTCCTCGGCGAGTGCCCGGCGCCGCTCGTCCACGATCCGGAACGTGATCTTCAGATGGTCGGGCACCTTCGACCCGTCGAAGTCGTCCGCGCCGACCGGGACGCCGACCATCCGCTGTAGCTCGCGGGCCAGGGTGACGGGCAGCGGCTCCTGGAGCGGAACCGCTCTCTCCAGGAACTTCGCGGCGTAGTTCGGCGCCGGGACGTAGTGGCGGCGGACCGGCTTCGGCAGGGAACGGATCAGCTCGATGACGACCTCTTCGCGCAGCCCCGGGATCTGCCAGTCGAAACCCTCGTCCGTGACCTGATTCAGTACCTGGAGGGGGATGTGGACGGTCACCCCGTCCGCGTCCGCCCCTGGCTCGAACTGATAGGTCACCCGGAACTTCAGCCCGCCCTGGTGCCAGGTGTCCGGATAGTCGTCCTTGGTGACCGCGCCGGCCTTCTCGTTGATGAGCATCTCGCGCTCGAAGTCGAGCAGCTCCGGCTCGTCCTGGCGCTTCCTCTTCCACCACGCGTCGAAGTGGGCGCCCGAGACCACATCGGCCGGCACCCGCCCGTCGTAGAAGTCGAAGAGCGTCTCGTCGTCCACGAGGATGTCGCGCCGCCGGGCCCGGTGCTCCAGCTCCTCGACCTCGGTGAGGAGCTTGCGGTTGTCGGCGAAGAACTTGTGGTGCGTACGCCAGTCGCCCTCGACCAGAGCGTTGCGAATGAAAAGATCGCGTGCTGTCTCGGGATCGATGCGGCCGAAATTCACCTTGCGCCGGTCGACGATCGGCACGCCGTACAGCGTGACCTTCTCGTACGCCATCACCGCCGCCTCGTCCTTCTCCCAGTGCGGCTCGCTGTAGGTGCGCTTCAGCAGATGCTGCGCCAGCGGCTCGATCCACTCCGGCTCCACCTTGGCGTTGACCCGCGCCCACAGCCGCGAGGTCTCCACCAGCTCCGCCGACATCACCAGCCGGGGCGGCTTCTTGAACAGCGCCGAACCGGGGAAGACGGCGAACTTCGCACCGCGCGCGCCCAGATACTCGTTCTTGGCGCCAGTGCCCTTGCCGCCGGCGCCCTTACCGCCCGTGCTCTTGCCGCCGTCCCCGGTGGAGTCCTTCAGTCCGATGTGCGAAAGCAACCCCGAGAGCAGCGACACATGGACGCTCGCCTCCGGCGCGTCCTCCTCGTTGACGTGGATGCCCATGGACTTGGCGACCTGGCGGAGCTGCGCGTAGATGTCCTGCCACTCCCGGATCCGCAGGAAGTTCAGATACTCCTGCTTGCACATCCGCCGGAAACTGGACGAGCCGCGCTCCTTCTGCTGCTCGCGGACATAGCGCCACAGATTCAGGAAGGCCAGGAAGTCCGAGGTCTCGTCCTTGAAGCGGGCGTGCTGCTGGTCGGCCTGGGTCTGCTTCTCGGCGGGCCGCTCGCGCGGGTCCTGGATGGAGAGCGCCGCCGCGATCACCATCACCTCGCGCACACAGCCGTTCTTGTCCGCCTCCACGACCATCCGGGCCAGCCGCGGGTCCACCGGCAGCTGGGACAGCTTGCGCCCGAGCGGGGTGAGCTTCTTGCGGGGATCCTTCTGCGCCGCGTCGAACGCCCCCAGCTCCTGGAGCAACTGCACACCGTCACGGATATTGCGGTGGTCCGGCGGATCGATGAACGGGAACTTCTCGATCTCGCCCAGTCCCGCCGCCGTCATCTGCAGGATGACCGACGCCAGATTCGTCCGCAGGATCTCGGCGTCCGTGAACTCGGGACGGGCGTCGAAGTCGTCCTCCGAGTACAGCCGGATGCAGACGCCGTCCGACGTACGGCCGCAGCGGCCCTTGCGCTGATTGGCACTGGCCTGGCTGACCCGCTCGATCGGCAGCCGCTGCACCTTGGTGCGATGGCTGTAGCGGGAGATCCGGGCGGTGCCCGGGTCGATGACGTACTTGATGCCCGGCACGGTCAGCGAGGTCTCGGCGACATTCGTCGCCAGGACGACCCGGCGGCCGGTGTGCGGCTGGAACACCCGGTGCTGCTCGGCGTGCGACAGCCGCGCGTACAGCGGCAGCACCTCGGTCAGCCGGTAGTTCTTCTTGTTGAGCGCGTCCGCCGTGTCGCGGATCTCCCGCTCACCGGAGAGAAAGACCAGGATGTCGCCCCCGCCCTCCCCCTGAAGCTCCTCCACCGCGTCACAGATCGCGGTGATCTGATCCCGGTCGCTCTCGGCGCTGTCGTCTTCGAGGAGGGGCCGGTAACGCACCTCGACCGGATACGTCCGGCCGCTGACCTCGACGATCGGGGCATCGCCGAAATGGCGGGAGAACCGCTCCGGGTCGATGGTCGCGGAGGTGATGACGACCTTCAGATCCGGGCGCTTGGGCAGCAGCTGGGCGAGATAGCCGAGCAGGAAGTCGATGTTCAGCGACCGCTCATGGGCCTCGTCGATGATGATCGTGTCGTACGCGCGCAGCTCGCGGTCGGTCTGGATCTCGGCCAGCAGGATGCCGTCCGTCATCAGCTTCACGAAGGTGTCGCCGCCGACCTGGTCCGTGAACCGGACCTTCCAGCCGACCGCCTCACCGAGCGGGGTCCGCAGCTCCTCGGCCACCCGCTCGGCGACCGTACGGGCCGCGAGCCGTCTCGGCTGCGTATGGCCGATCATGCCTCGGACGCCCCGGCCCAGCTCCAGACAGATCTTGGGGATCTGGGTCGTCTTGCCCGACCCCGTCTCACCCGCGACGATCACGACCTGGTGGTCGCGTATCGCGGCGAGGATCTCGTCCTTCTTCTGGCTGACCGGCAGCTGCGGTGGATAGTCGACCGCCGGTACGCGCCCCGCGCGACGGGCGGTACGGGCGGCCGACTGCTCCGCCTCCGCGGCGATCTCGTCCAGCACGGCCTGCCGCGCCTCGGGTTTACGGATGCGGCGGGCGCCTTCGAGACGGCGGCCGAGCCGGTGGGCGTCGCGCAGCGAAACCCCGGCCAGCAGCGTCTGGAGGTCGGCGAAGGAAGTAGACATACGATCCCCAGGATCGCACCCCCGGGAAAGAGGTGGCGAACGCATTTCGCTCGCGCGCTGGTGCAGAATGAAACCGATCCGTTCAGCAGCCATGAGTTTCGCCGAGTTTGCTGAGTCTGCCTGAGTTTCCCGAGCTTGCCCGAGTTTCCCGAGTTTCCTGAGTTTCCTGAGTTTTCCCGAAGGGACAGCGCCTCCATGCCACCCAGCCGCGCCTGCCGGAGCCGCCCGCCGGCCGCCGGGGCGGTGCGCGGGGTGTCTGGCGGGGTGTCTGTACGGATGGCGTCCGCGCTCGGGCTCCCGGCGTCCGCGCGGCGGGAGCCCGTACGGCGGGTGGCCTTGGCCGCGCCGGGCAGGTCCGCGCCGGGAAGGTCCGCGCTGCGAAGGTCCGGGCCGATGAGGTCCGCGCCCGTGGAGCGGGGGCCCGTGCGGCGGGCGCACCCGGCCGCTCGCCCCGTCACCGCGTTCGTGCTGCTGGGGATGGTCTTCGCGCTTCTCGTGGTGCTGTGCCGGCCGTCGTACGCGAGCGGATCGGCCGACCCCGGCTCCGACACCGGCCCGGTCGCGGTGACCGTGGCCACCGCCCAGGGCGGCGGCCAGCCGGCCGGCTGCGGCAAGGGAACGGTGGACGACGACGGGGGAGCCCACCCCGCGACCCCGCCACGCGGCGGGTTCTCCGCCGAACTGCCGCCCGCCCCGCTCGACACCCATGGCGGCACCGGCGTGCCATCGACCACGGCGGCCCCCGGGATCAACCCGGAACGCGGCCCGCCGCCGATCGCCCCGCCCTCCCCCGTCAACCTGTCCGTCCTGCGCGTATAGGGCCTGCCCGCCGGATTCCGCCGGGCTCGTCCGCCCTGGTGCGGTGCCTCTCCCGCAGCCCCTTCGGGCCCGGGTGGGGTTCCCCAGGCCCTGGCCCAGTGGTCCCGCTTCGCGTGTCCGCCCGACCGACCGCCCTCGCTCAGGAGTACCGAACCACCATGCCTTCTTCCCGTAAGCCCGCGATCATCGGCGCGGGCGTTGTCGTCGCCGCACTGCTGCTCGGCCTCGCCTCCTACACCGCCACCAAGCCGGGCGACGAGCCCGCCACACCATCGGCCGCCGCGTCCGGCTCCGCCGACCCGGGCAGCGGCAGCTACCCCGAGC
>NZ_JBSGUP010000115.1:0-16328 GCF_053607985.1 Streptomyces sp. NPDC055078 | reverse complement strand
CTCCGTGGAGCATGCTGTGGGTCGGTGCATGGGAACCCGATCGCTCCGCGATCAACTTCCCTTACACCTTGCCTGGAGATTCCCCTTCAACTAGCTACGTGGCGAAGGAGGTTGGGAAGGCGCCCCGCTCCGCGGTGCGCCTTCGGGCTGGCTACACAGCAGGGGATCCGGTGCTTGAGGACGGTGAAGCGACCCGAGCTCCGTCTCCGGCTAGGGAAGCAGAAAACTCACCACGTTTTTGAAACACGTGGCTCCCCTGTTTGTGCCGACGTCTAACCGGAATCCGTTCTCGCGACGCCGGGTGGTTGGCGAAAGAGCGGCGGCTTGGAGCGGAGATCGGTAGCGTCGTTCGCCCCTTGAGTCAACGCTATTTGATTACCTCTCAGAATCACTGCTGCGAGGCCGTGTTCGGTGTCGGGGTGGGCTTGTTGTCTCTGAAGCTGACGAGCTGTCGTGGCTACGGCAGCTTCTGTGCGGGCTTTTGACTACTGCTCACCGGCGGACACTGCCCGTCATCTGGCAGTGATCCCCTGAAACGACCGGCCGCTTCGCGGTCTGCGTCCGGCCGGGTCTGGCTGGAGGCCGCCTCAGCGCGCAGCGGCGCGGCCTCCAGGATGGCTGAGCGATCGGTATCCGCCCGGCGTTTGGGGTGGGCTCGGGCAGCGTTGGGGCGGACACAGATCTGATTCCCGATGAAGGTCGAGCTTCGGCTCCGGGCCCTTCCGTCTTTGCTTGCGACAGGCTCGGCGAACTACTCCCCCGGCCGGGTTCGTACGGGGCCTGGCTGCTACTTCGGTGTTCGGAAGGTCCAGGCTGCCTGGAGGATCTGGGCCATCAAGTCATCGCGCTTCTGGGCGAGTTGGTCGGAGCGGGCCTTGGCCTGGGGAGTGCGTGGGTCCTCGCTGGTGTCCTGGTCTGCCAACGGCGTCGCTGGCTCAGGGCGGCAGCGTAGCCGGCTCCTGGGGCCTACCGGGGCACGTCCCATACCGCGTCGGTCCACCACTTGACGGTGTCGTCGGCGGTGGTGGCGTGGTGGTCCCGCCAGACGCGCCAGGCGGTGGCACGCAGGTCAGCGAGGAAGTGCGTGCCGACGGCGGTGGTGTCGCCGCTAGTGATGGTGCCGCCGATGAGGTCGACCAGTGCGCGTTCCTCATCATGGGAGGAGGTGGCAAACAGCATCAGGACGTAATCAGCGAAGTCGTGCGCCCAACGGTCGTGGGCGTCGTCGGCGCCGGCGCCGGTCTCGCGGAACAGGGCTATCACTCCACCCTTGATCTTCTTGTAACCGTAGCCGTCCTCGTTCGGGCGCCACTTCTTCCAGAAGAAGCGCTCTCCGGGCTCGCCAAGGATGCCGATGAGGCGCAGGAGCTGGTCCAGGTCGGGGCAGGGGTGCGGGTATCGGGTCATACCGGGGACGCTAGCGGGATCCGGCCGGCGGCCGCCATCGATGGCGGGGTATTCGCCACGGGGGCGGCGTCAGGCTGTCCTATCCGGGCTCCCTGGGGTGTCTCAGTAGCCGGTGTGGGCGATGGGTGCCGGACAGTCACGCCGGGTTCGCGCCTCCGCCGACCTCACCTGGCCTTGCTTCACCCGACCGAATCACCACGGTGTCCAAGAGGACGACGACATGACCGAAACCGGCGACTGCAGTCGTGCTGCTGGAGGGTCGCAACGCCAGAAAGCCTAGGGCGTTTCGTTTGGATCAGCGGGCGGCCCAGAAGAAGATGCCTGCGAGGTGGAGGCCGTTGGACGTGATGGTTGCGGTCTTGTCATAGCGGGTGGCGAGGCCGTGCCATTGCTAGAGCTCGTTGATGCAGAGTTCAACGGTACTGCGCTGTTTGTATGCCTCGCGGTCGAAGGACGGCGGCCTGCCCCCGCGGCTGCCCATACGAAGCCGGTAACCGCGTTGGTCGGCGGGGACGGGGATGACCGCCTGGATGCCGCGTGTACGCAGATGCTCGCGGATCGTGAGGGAGGAGTACTCCTAATAGGCGTTGAGGGCTGAGAGTTGGATCAGCTCTAGGCAGAGGGCGAGCGAGATGTCTTGCTGTATGCCGCGCTTTGAGTGCTTCGACAAGAGCGACGCGTGCGCGACCCCTGCCGCTTGGGACTCGATCGCCGTAGCGTGCCGGGGTTCGAGCCGTTCCCAGGGCCACCTCTTGATCAGCCGGATTCGTAGAGCTCTTCACGAGAGCGAGGACCCTGAAAACATCTGGGGCCACGGACGGCTGACGGGGTGGTGCGCCGGCGGGCGCACGATCGTGGAGTCCACCGCGACAGCCCAGTTTAGGTCCTCATCGGCATCGCTGAGCGGTGACCAGATATCTGTGCGGGCGATCCGGTGCGGCTGCGATAATGAGAGCAGCAGATGCGGCCGCAGGAGCAGCAGACGTACCCGGCCCGCCTGACAGGAACGTGCGATCTGGGGGACCGTGCCGAAGAAACGCAACGCCGCCCAGCGCATCGGGGCGATTGGAGAGGACCGGTTCCGGCTCTCCTGCCAGGAGAACTTCATCATCCCCAACAAGGTCGAACACGACTTCGGGTTCGACTTCCTGTGCCAGCCGGACCTGGCTGCGGCCTTCGGCCGGACCGGACCGGTATCCGGAGTTTTCGTCGGCTTCAGCGTCCGCGCGACGGATCGGGACGACGGGCGGATCAGACTGAACCAGGCGGATGCCGAGTGCCTGCTGGCGGCCCAGTTCCCGACCGGTCTCGCCCTGGTGAAGCTGAACGGGCCGAAGTCCGCGGCCGTCTATTTCCGGATGATGGATGCCGCCTTCATCGTGGAGCTGTCCCACTTTCTGGCGTCCGCCAAGAAGTCCAAGCACTTTACCCCCAAGGACATGCGGCCGGTGGCGGAGATCCGGGACGCGATCGGGGAGGTCAGCGCCCCCGGCTACCTTGAGCAGGTGCGTGCCGACGCTGCCCGGAAGATTGCCGAACCGATCACCGGACCTGTCCAGATCCAGATCCACCGCGATGCCGACAGCCAGGCAACCCTCATCACATCCCTGGACCTGTACGCGTGGTTCGAGCGAGGAACACCCGCTGAGCAGGAGGCGCTCTACCTGGCCACCTTCGGTGAGCCGGTACGCCGTGACCAGAGGATGCGCGAACTCGCGCTGAGCGGCAAGGTCATGGGGGGCCTGGCGCACCTGCCCCAGCCGTATGTGCTGGCCGGTTTCGTCATGGATCATCCCACCAGGGTGTGCGTCCAAACCACTCCCGTGTCCGCGGAACTGCCGGTGCTGCGTACTGCCAACGACCACCACTTCGGTTACATCTACCCTGCGGGCTTCGCCCTGACCGTTTCTGCCCGGGTCGAGAAGGACGGTCAGTACGTGCACTTGATGCGGGCGCTCGCCGACCCGGACAGCGACGCTCTCCTTAACGATCATCCGGTCCTGCTTGACTTCCTCACCACCTGCCACCCCGAGTCGGTCTTCTCTTTCGACAACGGCGACGGACCACCTCTCGATGTGACGTACTTCGAGAACTTGGGCGATCTGGCCCAGTGCGCGGCGGCCTATCGCGATGCCCAAAGCCTGGACGGCTGGGACGCGGTATCTGTGATGGTCAAAGACATGGCTAGCCCGGAATCCCGGAACTCCCTGATTTTCCTCGGCTCGGCAGCCGACCAGCAGACCCAGCCGATTCCCCGGGGACTCCTCTTGGCGGCGCCGGAGGTGAAGGAAGAGGACTGCGACACCGTGTCCGGGACCATTGACGTCCCGGTTGTCTGCAACCTGGCCCACTCCAGCCTCGTCGCCTGGTTCTCCGGCCACGGATCCGTGCTGTTCCATGATGGTGATCTGTGCGGATTCAAGGTGCCCGCCTTCCGGTTGGACACCGTCGAGGTGCTTCCCCGGGTGCCGAGTCGGTCCCTGTTCCCACGAATCCTGCTCGGGCCGCGGACGCTGATCTGTGACGAAGGACGTTGGCAGGAGAGCAACGCCGACACAGGGCAATGGGCAGACGACGTTCGCCTTCGTTTCCGGCTGGACTAGTGACCTGAGTCAGAGATTCGGTGGCAGTAGGCAGCGACTTTGTCGAGGATCTCGTCGGCGGTCTTGGTCCAGATGAAGGGTCTGGGGTGGTTGTTCCAGTCGGTCAGCCAGGCGCGGATGTCGCGTTCGAGGGCCTGGACGGAGCGGTGGACGCCGCGCTTGAGCTTCTTCTACGTGAGCTCGGCGAACCACCGCTCCACCAGGTTCAGCCACGACGCACTGGTCGATGTGAAGTGCAGGTGGAACCGCGGGTGGGCCAGCAGCCACTTCTTGATGTCCGGTGTCTTGTGGGTGGCGTAGTTGTCGAGGATCAGGTGGACCTGGAGACCGGCCGGGACTTCCCTGTCGAGCCTGGCCAGGAACTTCTTGAACTCGGCGGCCCGGTGACGGCGGTGGAGAGAGCCGATGACCTTCCCGGTGGCGACCTCAAAGGCGGCGAAGAGAGTGGTCGTGCCGGCGCGGATGCAGTCGTGACTGCGGCGTTCAGGGACCCCGGGCATCATCGGCAGGACCGGCTGGGACCGGTCCAGAGCCCGGATGGAGGATTTCTCGTCCACACAGAGGACCAGGGCCTTCTCCGGCGGATCGAGATACAGGCCCACGACATCGCGGACCTTGTCGATGAACAGCGGATCCGTGGACAGCTTGAAGGTCTGCGACCGGTGCGGTGCCAGGGCGAACGCCCGCCAGATCCTTGAGACCGTCAACTGCGACATCCCCGTGGCCGCGGCCATCCACCGTGTCGACCAGTGCGTCGCGTTCTTCGGCTTCTCTTCGAGCGTCCTGACGATGACCCGCTCGACATCCGCGTCCGTAATCTTTCGCGGGACACCCGCCCGCGGCTCGTCGCCCAGCCCGTCGAGGCCATGCTCCAGGAACCGCCGCCGCCACGTGCGGACCGTGTCCGCAGCGATCCGCAGCCGGCGCGACACCTCCATGACCGAGTGCCCGTCCGCGCACTCCAGCACGATCCGCGACCGCTGAGCCAACGCCTGGGCCGTCGTACGCCGACGCACCCAGCCCTCCAGCACAGCCCGCTGGGCATCGGTCAACGACAACGGCGGAATCTTCGGCCCAGGACGACCCATGCCGACCGAACTAACGACAAACCTCCGACTCAGGTCACTAGAGCGTTTCGTTTAGATCATCGGATCGTTGGTCCGGCTGTGTCCAAGGTGGTGACGAAGGACCCCGGCGACGAACCGGACTGGTCGGCCCTGGACAGGTCTGGCACTGGCGTACGCGCGCAGCGGCGCGCCCGTCAGACCGAAGCCCAGGCTCCGATGGCCAGTTGAGATCGAGCACCCCGGGAGCCGTCAGGCGGCCGCTCGTACGATGTGGAAGGTTGAGTCTCGGCCTCGTGCCCTACCGTCCTTGCTGATGGCAGACTCCGCGAACCGCTCCCCCCGCCAGGTCCGTACGGGCCCTTTTCGGGCCGGGTGCCGTTACTCCGGTGCTGGGGCGGTCCAGGCTGCCTGGAGGATCTGGGCCATCAAGTCATTGTGATCCTGTGCGAGTTGGCCGGCGTCGCGTCTGCTGCGGGTCTTGCACAGCCACGGGCCGATCATGATGCGTTCACCGTCGATCTCGATCCATTCCCGTGCACCGGGCGGGCGGTTCCAGTGCTCGACGAAGAACCGGAGGATCTGCGCGTTCTGCTCGAAGGAACGACGGCGCCGCTTCGCCGCGGGCGGGCCCGTCGGCCTTGCAGGGGGCAGCGGAGTGGCGGGGGTCAGTTGCAGGCGGGCGAGGAGAGCTTGCTGGGCGGGGACGAGGCGGTCCCAGGCGGAGAGCTGGCGGTGCAGCCAGCCTCCCACCTTCACCTCGTCGATCACCGTGTCGCGGTGCAGCGCGGCCGGGCTGTGGCCAGCTTCGATGTGGCGTCGCAGGAGGTGGTATTTGCGATGCCAGTCGGGGCCGTGCGGGAGGGTCCAGTCGGGGTCGAGTGCGGCGAGCTGGGCGTGGCGGTCGGGGTCGAGGCGGTTGTCGCGGGCGAGGGTGCGCTGGATGCCGAGGAAGCGGCCGCCGGGTTGGTGGTCGGGGATGGCGAGGTGGCCGTGTTCGGTGTGGAAGGCGGTGACAGTGGTGAGGTTGCCCTGCCAGGCGGCTTCGTGGTCGTCCCAGATCATAGCGAGTGCGTCGAGTTCGGCGATCCAGTCCTCGGTGAGGAGGCCTTGTCTGCGGGCGGTGCGCTGGCCGGTGATGAAGGCGCCGAGCCGGTAGCCGTAGGTGTCTTCATAGTCGGCGGGCACGCGCAGGTGGCGGTGTTCGGCGTGGAAGCGGGTCGCGGCCGCCAGGCCCGCACGGCGGGGGGCGGAGAGCGCGGCAGCGTCGGCGGGCCAGGCGATCAGGTCCATGGCCCGGGCGATGCTGTTGGGGTCAAGGGTGAAGTCGAAACGGAAACGGCGGGCCAGGAGCGTGCGGGTGCCCTGCTCCAGGCGGCGTTTGGCGGTGGTGCGGGGGGCGCGGGCGGCGATGGTCTGGTCGTGGTGGCGCAGGGCTGCGGTGACGAGCCAGAGGGCTTCGTAGGGGGTGCCGAGGAGGTCGGTGGGGTCAGCGCCGTGGGGGATGTAGGCGGGGATGACGAGGCTGGCGGTCTTCGTGGTCTGGGTGGGGGGTTTGCGCAGGGCGCGGCCCAGGGCCTGGACGATGCGGCGGACGCTGGCGGTGCGGTCGGCGAAGACGACCGCGTCGACGGCCGGCAGGTCGATGCCCTCCCCCAGTACTTGGGAGTTGGTCAGCACGGCCCGTTCGGCGGTGGCGAAGTCGGTGAGGATGTCGTGGCGCTGGCCGGGGGTGTGGGTGCCGTTGATTGACTGGACCACCAGGTCGCTCGTCCAGGTGGGGCGTTGGTCTTTGGCGGTGGTGCGCAGGGTGTGGGGGAACTGGCGGGCGAAGTCGGTGGCGTCGGCGACCTGTTGGAAGTACACGATCACGTGGTGGAGGTCGTGCTCGGTCATCGCTTTGAGGACGGCCAGGTGCAGCGCGGTGGTGCGGCGCGCGGTCGGGCCGAAGCCGGCGTGCACGTCGGGGGTGGCCAGTACGGTGCGCAGCTGGGTGTCGGTGATCGTGGGGACGACCAGCTGGTAGTCGGCGAGAACTCCGTCCTCGATGGCATCCGCGTGGCTGTAGGTGTGCAGGCGGGGGCCGAAGATTTTGGTGTCTGCCATGGAGGCGACGAGGGCTGGGGTGTCCCAGGCGGGGGCGGTCGCGGTGGTACGTCTGGGCTGGGGGCGGGTGGTGGGTGCTTCGGTCAGGCGGGGCGGGTCCCATTCGTAGGGGGTGGCGGTGAGGTAGAGGCGGCGGTCGGCTCGGATGCGGGTGTGGTCGTGCAGGACGGTCCAGTCCTTGTCCCAGCTTCCCGCGGTGCGGTGCGCCTCGTCCACGATCACGAGGTCGAAGGTCGGGGCGGGCGCGCGGGTGTGTTGGGTCTGTTCGATCTTCGGGAGGGAGTCGAGCGTGACGAAGACGGTGGCGTGCTCGTGCCGGGCCAGCCAAGTCGCCAGGAACTCCGGGTTGCTGGTGCTGTGGACAGCGGCTCCGGCCAGGACGGGGTGCCTGGCCGCGGCCAGGGACGAGATGGCCATCATCGGTTCCCGGCGTCCGTCGTTGCGGGCTGTCTGAGCCCACTGGGAGATGAGGTCCAGGCTCGGCACGGCGATGAGCAGGTGCCGGGCATCAAGGGCCTCGGCGGTCCGCAGCGCGGTGAGTGTCTTGCCTGTGCCGCAGGCCGAGACCGCGTGTCCGCGGGTCCGCGCGCGTGCGAGGTGACGTGCCGCGCTGTCGACCGCCCGTTGTTGGTCCGGGCGCAGTGAGAGCCGGGCAGGGCGGGCCTGGGAGGCAGTGACAGCCGAGATTTCGGCGAGGGGCTCGTTGGGGGAAGACATGGGGCAGGGTCCTCAGTGCGCGAGGGAACGGCGGCCGGTGAGATCCATTGTGTCGCGTGTCCGTCGCTGAATGGCGTTGCGGAGGCCCGTGGTGGCGGGCGTGGGTCGTGTCGTGTCGTGTCGTGCAACCTTAGGGGATGTCGTGGGGCTGGTCTGGAGGCTAGGCGAACAAGGCTTCCACCAGGACTGCTTGGAGCATTCCTTCTGCTAGGGCGGCCGTGACTTCGGCTGCGGAGGGATCTCCGGTGAGGCCGGTGCACAGGACCGCGCAGGACTCTTTTTGAACCATCTTCCACAGCGCGTCGGACAGAATGGTGGCTGGGACGCGGATGGTCGGCGTCTCTCTAAGGGTGGGGCCCTCGTAGTAGATGCCTCTGAAGGTGCGGTCCCGAGTGGCGAAGACCGCCTTCCATTTCTGGTGGGCGTCGGGGATGGTCTCTCCCTGCCAGGGCGGCCAGGTGAAGCGGCTTCGATCGACGTCGGTCTCGTCCGAGTGGGGGGAGGCCGGGTCGGTGACGGTGCTCAACACGATCACGATCACGTCGGTGCCCAGAGTGAATTCGTTGATGAGTTCAGTCAGGCGGTTGACCTGTACCTGTGAGGTGGGGAGCGTGACGTGGGTGAGGCCGATGTTGAAGGAAGGCAGTGTTAGACGACACTCAAGATGCCTATGTGGGCGGTGGGTTGAGGGCATGCTGTGTGCCGACGGATTCGGACGCATGCCTGTGGGATTGGTGAGTTCTTCGGCGGCGGCACCTTGCCGATAAGGAGGCATGCGAAGGCCCTCCCGAAGATCTCTTGGCCGAGTCCGGGAGGGCCGTGACGCGCTTGGAGGCGCCGGTGCTCACGGTAGAGGCGGACGTGGCCAGGGTCGAGACCAGGTTGCTGGCGGGCGAGATCGAGTGTCCGGATTGCGGGGGTGTGCTCGCGCCGTGGGGATGGGCGAGACACCGGGTGCTGCGGGATGCGCAGGGTCTCGTGAGGGTGTGTCCGCGGCGGGCTCGCTGTTCGGGCTGCGGGGGTTCGCATGTGCTCCTTCCGGTGTTCGTGCTGGTCAGGCGGGTGGATCTGGCGGACGTGATAGGGACCGCGCTGGCCTGGAAGGCGTCCGGGGTGGGAGCCAGGTCCATCGCCGCCCGGCTGGCTCGGCCGGTGGACACCGTTCGCGGCTGGCTGCGGCGGTTCGAACGAAGGGCTGAGCACGTTCGCGTGTACTTCACCGTGCTGCTGGTCGATACCGGTGTTGATCCCATCCCGCCGGCGCTGGCGGCGACGCCGTTCGCGCAGGCGGTCTCGGCGGTGATCGGAGCCTGGAAGGCCGCGGTCTCGCGCTGGCCGGACATCGGCGAGGTGTCGCCGTGGCAGCTGGCTGCGGCAACCAGTCGGGGACGGTTGCTGTCGCCGAGATGGCCGTGATCGTCGATCAACACCAACTGCCTCTGATCTTCACTGGGTTGTTCCTGACAGTCTCGGCGGGCCCATGCCCGTGACGAGACGTCAGGAAGCTGGAGGTGACGAAGAACAACGACGACGAGGGCACCCGCACCGAGCGGGCCAGACGCATCGGCCTGTTCCGCTACATGCTGATCCGCGAGGCCGCGGACCCGAGCCTGACCAGGCGCCAACGAGGTGCTCTGGTCCGCAAGCTGGCCCAGCAGGAGCACATCGACGCCGACGGCCGGCCGGTGAGGATCAGCCGCTGGACCCTGGACCGCTGGATACTCGAGTGGCGCCAGGGCGGATTCGACGCACTCGTGCCTTCCCCGCGCCAGTCCCAGCCCCGCACCCCGCCCGAGGTGGTCGAACTGGCCATGGCGCTCAAGAAGGAGAACCCCGACCGCACGGCCGCCCAGGTCAGAAGGATTCTGCGGGCCCAGTTGGGGTGGGCTCCGGACGAGCGGACGCTGCAGCGGATGTTCCACAAGACGGGCCTGGTCGCGCTGAAGGCGGACAAGCCCGCGGGTGCATTCGGACGGTTCGAGGCCGACCGGCCCAACGAACTCTGGGTCGGGGACGCACTGCACGGGCCACGGATCGACGGCCGCAAGACGTACTTGTTCGCCTTCCTGGACGACCACAGCCGGGCGGTGGTCGGGCACCGCTGGGGCTTCATGGAGGACACCGTCCGCCTGGCCGCCGCCCTGCGTCCGGCGCTGTCCGCGCGGGGCGTCCCTCAGTACATCTACGTCGACAACGGGAGCGCCTTCGTCGATTCGTGGCTGCTTCGGGCGTGCGCGAAACTCGGCATCAAGCTGGTGCACTCCGCCCCGGGGCGCCCGGAAGGCAGAGGCAAAATCGAACGGTTCTTCAGAACGGTGAACGGGGAATTCACCGTCGAGATCGCATCCGACAAGGGCGAGGTCGGCCGCGAGATCAAGGACCTCGCGGAGATGAACCGCCTGTTCACCGCCTGGGTCGAGAACATCTACCACCGCCGGGTGCACTCCGAGACGAAGCAGGAACCGCTGCAGCGGTGGATGGCCGGCGCCCCCTTCCCCATCCCGCAGCCCGCGGATCTCGCCGAAGCATTCCGCTGGTCCGAGCCCCGCCGCGTCGCCAAGACCGCCACCGTCTCGCTGCACGGCAACCGCTACCAGGTCGAACCCGAACTGGTCGGCCACAAGGTCGAGCTGGTCTTCGACCCCTTCGACCTGACCTTCCTGCGAGTCCGCCTGGACGGCCAGGACGCGGGCACCGCGACGCCGTTCCAGATCGAACGGCACTCCCATCCCATGGCCCGGCCCGAAGTCCCCGCCGAGGAGCCGAAGGTGACCACCGGCATCGACTACCTCCACCTGGTCGACAACGCGCACTCCAACCACCTCGGACAGAAGATCAACTATGCGGCGCTGGCCGATCCGCCTACCGAGGCCGTCGATCTGACTGACACCGCCGCCGAGGGCTGAGCCGATGGCAAAGCCCCTGGCCACAGGCGACTGGGCGGTGTTCCTGAAAGAGCTGCACGGCTTCTTCGAAGCCTGCGGCGACGACGTGGACGAGGCACTGGCCGCCCACGTCGGCTTCGACACCGCCGCCGACTGGATCACCGCCGCTCTGGAGCTGGCCACCGAACACCTGAAGTCCTCACCTGCGAACTGACCGGAGAACAGACGTGATTGAGAAACTGCAGGCCCACTACGGGTTCGAGCGCATGCCGTTCGGCCGCAACCTCGCGCCGGGCATGCTGCACCGGCACGACTCCCACAACCAGGCCGTCGCCCGGATCTCCTGGTGCATCGCCGAACGCTCCATCGGCGTGGTCACCGGCGAGGTCGGCGCCGGCAAGACCGTCTCCGTCCGCACCTGCCTGGACACCCTCGACCCGTCGAAATACAGCGTCGTCTACATCCCCAACCCGATGATCGGGGTCCGCGGCATCCACGAAGTGATCGTGAACACCTTCGGCCAGACCCCCTCCCACCTGGGCTCGCGGCTGACCGTCCAGACCGGCAAGGTCCTGCTGGCCGAGCGCGAGGAACGCGGACGCACCCCCGTTCTCGTCATCGACGAGGCCCACCTGATGTCCTACGAACAGCTGGAATCCATCCGCATGCTCACCAACCAGGGCATGGACCAGGACTCCCCGCTGTCCTGCCTGCTGGTGGGCCAGCCCACCCTCAGACGCACCATGAAACTCGCCGTCCTGGCCGCCCTGGAACAGCGCACCGCCCTGCGCTACACGATGCCGGGCATGACTTCCACCGAGACCACCAGCTACGTCGCCCACCACCTGAAGATCGCTGGACGTCCAGACCAGCTGTTCAACGAGGACGCCCTCACGCTGATCCACACGACCTCGCGCGGCTACCCGCGGGCGGTCAACAACCTGTCCCTGCAGGCCCTGGTCGCCGCCTTCGCCACCGGCAAGAACCTCGTCGACGAGGCCGCCGCCCGCGCTGCCGTGAGCGAGGTGGTCGGCGACTGAGAACTCATCTCGTCCGGCCGGGAATCGGCAGCCGGGTTTGCGGACTGGCCACCGGTTTTGCAGGCTTCGCTCCGGGTGCGCACGGTCGCGGGTGCGCATGCTCGGATGTGGCGCGGATGCCAGCAGGAAGGAAGGCCAACCATGATCCTCCCGAAGGTCAGAGACCCTCGCTTCATAACGATCCGCCGCGGTGGGACCCTCACTGATTCGGATCATCATCTCCTCGCCCTCTGGGCGGCAGCTTGCGCGGAGCACGTCCTCGACCTCTTCGAGTCGGCTCAGCCTGAGGACCCACGGCCGCGCCAGGCGATCGAGCATGCCCGCGCCTGGGTCCGTGGCGAGGTCAAGATGATGCAGGCCCGCGCGGCGGGCGGCCATGCCATGGGCGCCGCTCGAGACCTGTGTGGCGCAGCACGGCATGCCGCCTACGCCGCCGGCCAGGCCGCAGTCGTCGCACACGTCGCCGCGCACGAGCTCGGAGCGGCTGCCTATGCGATCAAGGCCGCACGCGCTGCCGCGCCACAAGACAAGAGTGAGGCCGCGGGACGACTCGAGTGCCAGTGGCAGCGCGACCAGCTCCCGGAGGGGATTCGCGAGCTCGTACTTGACGACCAGCGATTGCGCAACGACATCTGCTGGTCGGTGTTCGACTGCTGAGGCTGATCCACCGGCACCTTGCCGAAGAAAACGACACCTCACCGACGACGCCCCGCCGGAACACCAACCGGCGGGGCGTCGCCGTCAGAGCTCGTCGGCATAGTGAACGCCGCCCGCATCGGCATTTTCAACGCCGGGCAACAAAGGCAGCCGGCCGGGTGAGCGGGGCGGTGTCGTCATGATGCCGGAGTACTCCTGTGGTCTGCTGGTGCGCACGGTGGTTCAGGTTGTGCTGTGCCGGTGGCGTGAGGTCCAGCGCATGTCGAGGGCTTCCAGGGCGTCCAGTTGTTCCCGGGAGAGGGTTTGCGGGGCACGCCGTTTTTCGGCGAGCCACCTTCCCAGACCGAATTCGGGGCCGTCTTCGCAGGTGTAGTTATAGGGAACGTCCAGGTGATGGTGGCGGCGACGGTAGGCGTAGGCGGCCTGCAGTCCTCGGGCGAAGGCCCGTTGGGAGGCGCTGCGGGGACGGCGCAGCAGGAGGGCTAGGGGGTGCTCGATGGGGAGGTCGCCCAGGAGGTGGTGCTGGTAGGGCTCGAGTCGGGTGAGGTTGTCGATCTGCTTGGCCAGCCAGTGAGTGAGCGGCGCTGTGGTGCCGGTGAGTTGGTGCGGGTCGGGGAAGATCAGGGTGTTGTCGCGCGCGGCCGTGTGGGCGCGGGCGTAGGTGCGTTTCCAATCGGCTTCGCCTTTGGCGTTCCACCAGGGGTAGATCTCGTTCAGGGCCCGTTGGTAGCAGTAGGGCAGGCGGCGGGTGATGACCTCCTTTCGGCGGTCGGCGAGCCAGCGGCCCAGGTGCAGGCCTTGGTGGTGTTCGGCCCACCGGGGTGCGAGGTGTCCGTGGCGGGTGACGTAGTCGCGGGCGATGAGGAGTTTGCGCTCGATGCTGTGCGGGGGGTGTTCCCAGATCATGTCGAGCGTGTCCAGTGCTGCGATGCGTTCGGGCAGGAGCAGGCCGCTCTTGCGCATGGAGCGCTGTACTCCGGTCCACCAGCCGAGGTGGAAACGGCCGTGGAGGTGGAGGCTGGGGACGTCAAGGTGGCCGTGTTGGGTGTGGAAGTTGGTGGCGACTTCGAAGGCGGCCTCCCATACGCGGTTGGGGGCCATGACGTCGTTCAGATCAAGGACGGGGATGATCTCGTCGGCGCGCTCCGGGGGCGGGGCGATCCGGGGTCCGGCGGGGTCGGTCGAGTACCGGAAGTGGTCGACGAGGTGGAAGGTGTGCTCGTCGTAGACGTCGAGGTCGATGAGGACCCGGTAGATCAGGTGGAAGGCGGTCTTCTTGACGGCCTCTGCGAGGGTTTCGCCAGGGGCCATGTAGATGGGGATGACGATGGTGGAGATCTTGCCGTCGCCGGGGGTCTGGCGCAGAGCGCGTCCGATGGACTGGATGATGTCGATGGTGCTGGTCTTGGGATGGGCGATGAGCAGGGAGTCGATGGCGGGGATGTCGACGCCTTCGGAGCAGCAGCGGCAGTTAGTGAGGACGGCCCGGCGCGGCGGCTGCTGTGAGGTGGGGGTGTTGAGAGGGGTGTCGGCGAAGGCCGTGTAGTTCTTGTGGCGTTCGAAGGGGCTCTGCCGGGAGCTGACGGTGCCGACCTGCAGGGGGGTGCGGTAGGCCGGGGGCATGAGGGCTGCGGTCTGGTGGAGTGTTTCGGCGCAGACTTCCGCCGCGTCGATGCAGGGGTGGAAGGTCAGGGTGCGGCGCAGGTCGTAGCGGTGCTGGGCGACCAGCAGGGCGACTTGGGCGGCTGCAGCACGCAGTGCTTCGCCGCTCCAGGTGTTCGCGGGGAGCCGGTTCAGCAGGCCGCGCAGGTCTTCGTCTCTGATGATGACGCCGGCGATGCGGTAGTCGGCGAGGAGTCCCTCGTCGATCGCTTCTCTCAGGGAGATGCGGTAGACGACGGGTCCGTAGATGCTCAGGTCCTGCATGGAGGCGATGACGGTGTCGGTGCTGATGCCTTTGGCGCGGGCTTTCTTCGCGTCGAAGACGCGGGGCGTCGCGGTCATGTAGAGGCGGTGGCGGGCGGGCAGCTTGTCGTCGTGGTGGATGCGGGCCCAGGGTTTGTCGTAGTCGCCGGCGGTGCGGTGGGCTTCGTCGGCGACCACGACGTCCCAGCGGGGCAGCTGGAAGTCGCGGTGGGCTTCGACGACCTTGTCCAGGGAGTCGTAGGTGCAGAACACGTTGAGCGGTCCATGAGTGTCGGCTGCCTGCCAGGCCAGTTCGTCGCCGGTATGGACCATGGTGAGGACACCGGCCAGGTCCGGGTCCGCTGGGTTATCCGAGGAACAGACGCCGAGGTAGCGGCCGAGGCGTCCTTCGCGGTGCCATACCGCGGCGGTCTGCTCGAGCAGCCGCAGGGAGGGCACGACCACCAGGGAGACCCCTTCGGGCGCGGTCTCCTGGACGGCGTGCAGGGCCACCAGGGTCTTTCCGGTGCCGGTGGCCATGATGACGGTGACGCGGCGGTAGCCCTCGATGAAGCTGCTCACGCAGGCGTCCGCGGCGCTCTGCTGGCGCCCGCGCAGGCGGGTCTTCAGACGAGGGGCCGGGGCGGGGGTGGTCGTGTCCGGGCGGATGCGTGTCGTCGTGACCATGCCCCTCCCCCGGTAACGGCGTGCACAAGCATGCGGTTCTCAGGGTGGAAGGGGTGTGCGGGGCTGCGGCGAGACGTTCGTCTGGGTTCACCCGAACGAGTGCTGGGTCCTTGACCGCCCTCTGCAAGCGGGTCACGGTGGGCATGGTGGCAGCTTCGGCGGAGGGCATCTGTGCTGGACGATCCCGGCCTGTACGGGCCTCGCAGGGCGCTGCCACTGCATGCGTGGTCGGTGGCGGGTGAGTCGACGGGGTCGTTCGTGAACCGGCTCGCGCACGCCAACGGTCTGAGCCTGGCTGATTTCCTCGACCGGGTCGGGCAGGGCGAGGCATCCGTGGATCCCGAGCGGGTGGAGAAGTACCCGCAGTGCACTGAGATGTACGTGAACGAGGCGGGGCTGCGCTTTCTGGCTGTCCTGGCTGACCGGTCGCCTGGTCTCCTGCAGCAGGATCTGCCCAGTCTGGGCGCGGAGTGGCTGCTGGCGGGTGGCCCGGAAGAAGCGGCGGAGTGGAGGTGGCCCTGGGAGCCGTTGGCGGGGCATCTCGTGCGGTACTGCCGGCTGTGCGGTGATGACCTGGGTGTCGGCGAGGCGGTGTGGCTGATGTCGCAGGACAGCTGGCAGGTGTGCCTGCGGCACGGTTACTGGTCGGACGACTCCCGCGGCCGTGGTCCGGACTTCGTGCGGCTGGCCGAACTGCCCGAGACGGTGACGGCGCACGGCGTGCGGCAGCAGTTGGCCGCACGGTGGGGGCCGGCCGGTGAGGAGTTGTTCGCCGATGCCTTCCAGGTCGCGGTGTACTGGTGGACGCGGATGCCGGACACCGTGTGCTGGGTGCAGCGGGCCTGGACGGCTGGGCTGGGTGCGCGGGAGATGCGGGCGGCCCCGCTGGTGATCTACCCGGAGGCGGCGGAGCTCGCGCGGGCCATGCTGGACTTCGAACGGGCGGGGCAGCGGGAAACGGCGGACCGGGCCCGGTGGCTCGCGGGCGTGGAGCAGTTGATGGTCGGGTGGGGGGTGGACGTGGCTGAAGGGCGTCAGGCGTTGCTGGTGTGGCTGGGGCGCCACCGTATGGGGGTGCCCGCTGCGGCCCGTCCGGCGGACGGGTGTCGCCTGATGCTGGCGTCGGGGCACGACCGGATCGCGTCCCGGAGCGGTTCGGTGCGCCAGCGCTCGTGCCTGACCTGGCAGTTGGGCATGACGGCTGCCGACATGTAGGCCACATACGGCTGGCGGGCCCGGAACCGTACGGTTCCGGGC
>NZ_JBSGUP010000114.1:0-16343 GCF_053607985.1 Streptomyces sp. NPDC055078 | reverse complement strand
CGATGTCGAGCAGGACCTCGTCCCGGTCGACCTTCACGATGACGCCGTCGACGATGTCGCCGTCGTTGAAGTACTTGATCGTCTCGTCGATCGCGACGAGGAAGGCTTCCGCGTTACCGATGTCGTTGACCGCTATGACGGCAGGCGCCAGGCCGGGATCCGGGAGCACAGCGACCGCGGCGACCACGCTCCGCCCGCCCTGCCGAGCGGCCGGGCGCAGCCCGGCGAGGCCGAGGGCGGCGGCGCCGGGCACGCCCGCCCACACGACCGTGCCGGCGGTGTTCGCACGCCCGACCGTGCCGGCGGTATTCGCCTCCGGGCGCCCGGCGACCAGGGTGCGGCACGCGGCGTACACGCTCCGCACCAGCCGCGCGACCGGATGGCCCGCGCCCAGCAGCGTCGTCACCCGCCGTGACTCGGCGGCCAGGGATTCGGCGATCCGGGCCACCGTTTCCCGGTCGTCGGTGGTGCGCAGATACTCCAGCCGGGCGACCGCGAGATTGCCGCAGGCGGCGAGCGTGTGCGGATGGACCTCGCCGAGCCGTCCGGCCAGTCTGCTGCTGACGGACTCCAGCACCGCGACCGAGCGGTCGAGCCTGGCCGCCGATCCAGCCGCCCGCGCGCACTCCACCTGGACGGCCGCGAGCTGCCCCTGGAGCACCAGGGAGCGCGGGTGGTCCGCGCCGAGCATCGCGGACAGCCGCTGGCCGGCTGTCTCCAGCACCCCGGACGCCCGCTCCAGCCCTTCGGCGGAGCCCTCGTCCCGGGCGGTCTCGGCATGGGCCAGGGCGAGCCTGGCCAGGGCGGCGAAGCCACGCGAACCCACCGTTCGAGGCGCGCGCAGCACCTCCGCCGACGCGGCGGTCAGTTCGTCCATGGCCGCACCGATCTCCCGGGCCGAGCCGGTCCGCCGCGCGACACTCAGCTCGACACCGGCCAGCAGCTCGCGCAGCTCCGCCGGAGGCTTGCGCCCGCCGATGTGCTTACGGGCCTTGGCCAGCCAGTCCTCGGCGGCGTCCGGATCCTGCTGGGCGACGCTGACGGCGGCCAGATTGGCGAGGGTGCGGGCGACGGACCAGAAGTCACCGCCCCGGTGGCGGCGGGTCTCCTCCAGGACGCGCCGCGCGTCGTCGGGGCGGCCGAGCGAGACCGCGAGGGAGGCGAGCCGGCCGGTCCACTCCCCCGAGTCCGGCGCGTCGTGCCCCCGCCACTCCAGCAGCCGTCCGACGACGGTCCGGCATTCGTCGTAGAGCCCCAGCTCGTACAGCAGCCAGGCCAGCCGGGTCACCGAGCGCGCCGACGCTCCGTCGTGCACGGGGACGACGCCGCCGCCGGGCCGGTCGACGTAGTCGGCGAGGGCGGGCCCGACGGTGGTGCCGAGGCCAAGGGGATCGCCCACGGCCGCTTCGGCGCAGGCGAGGGCGTCGTCCAGTGTCTTGATCACGCGTCGCCTCCCCGCCGCGGGATGGTGGAACGCACGGCCGTCGCCATGTCGTCCAGGAACGCGACGCGGAAGGGTGTCGTGTCCAGTTCGTCGACGAGGTTCTCCGCCGCCAGGTGGTTGAGGAACCGCAGGCCCTCCTCCGTGGCCGCGAACGCCGCCGCCCGGTCGGGATCCGAGGCGGCGACCCCGGCGACCGCTTCGGCGGGGGTCGCCGGTACGGGCAGCGCGGCATCGCCCGTCCTGGCCGGTCCCGGGGCGTGCGGGTGCGGTCGCTCCAGGACGGCGGACCCGGTGGGCGGGTGGACATGACCGGGCCCGGGGCGCGCGGCCCCTTCGCCGTAGCCGGGCCCGGCGCCCTGACCACTCTGACCACCCGGTGCCGGCGAGTCGTGCGCGCCGGGCGCTTCGGTCGTGTCAGACGCCGCGGGCGCCCCGGTCGCTTCGGTGGCTTCGTTCGCTTCGGTGGCTTCGGGCGCTCCGTCAACGAGCCACTGCGCCAGGCACAGCGCGGAGAGACCGTCGAACACCTCCATCGCACTGCCGATGGCCCCCGCGACCAGCGTGTCGGCGCTGCCCTCCTGTGGGTGCCCGGCGATCTCGGGGGGCATCAGGATGCCGACCAGGGCGAGTTCCTTCGCGGCGGTGTGGCGCTCCACCGGGCCGCCGCCGAAACCCGCGTAGTCCTCCGGCACTTCCTCGGGGGTGAGCCGGATGGCCTTGATCCAGGGCCCGTCCCGGTAGCGGTGTTCGGCGGTGACCTCGTCGATCGTGCCCGTGAGCCGCCGGTGGAGCTGGGTCGGCCGGTACGGCGCGAACCACTCGTCGCCCTTGACCGCGTGGTCCATCGACGGGGTCGCCAGATCGTGTCCCGGCCGGGCGGCCACCGAGATCAGCGCCAGCCCGCTCGTACGGCTCACCTCCACCAGAGTGCCGTCGAGCCGGTCACCGTTGGCGGTGTAGAGAAGCAGCGCCCGCTCGTCCTCGGGCAGCTCCCGCAGACAGGGCTCGGCCGTCAGTACGAAGAACCTGTTCAGAAGCGTGCCGCCGCCGAGCACCGTCTCGCCCGCGCATATGACGACCCAATACTCTTCGTGCCTCATGGATGACCCCGGGTCCGCCCGGCCGGGTCGCGGCCGGGTAGCTCAACTGCACTGTCCTCACGCAAACTTGAGCGTACCGCCGTACTCCCCTCGCCAGGGCCGGTTCCGTAACGATCCGTTCCCGCCCGTGTCCGCGCACCCGTCGGGTTCCGCCCCGTCTCCGACCGGGCCGCCCCGTATCGCCCCGGCCCGCCCCGTATCGCATCGGGCGCCCCTGCCACCGCTATCCCCGCACCGCGCGGCGGGCGCCGGCGATGACAGCGGTCGCGAGCAGCCAGCCGGAGAGGATCAGGAAGACGGCCACGGCCTTGTCGGCGCCGACCGGGTCGAAGGCCGAGCGGTAGCCGAGGGAGGCGACGGGCACCAGCAGATCGAGGGAGTACAGCACCGGATCCCAGGCCCGCCCGCCGCTGCGGCCCGCCGGTGGCGGAGTACGTCCGGCGAACCACGCCGACCCCGCCCCCGCCAGGCAGACGAGCCACAACAGCGCCCGGCGCGGCGCGTATCCGTAGCCGAAGAGCGCATCCTGGACGCCGCCCCAGAGCCGCCCGGTGAACCCTTCGCTCAGGCGCAGCCGCTTCTCCCGTCCGTGCCGTACCGTACGCGCGGCGCGCTCGTCGCCCGACGCCTCGTAGGACGTGGCCAGTTGCTCATACGAACCGGCGCTGACCTGCGGATCCCTGCCGAGCCAGCGCAGCCGGTCCTTGACCCCCACGGGTTCGGTGGAGCCCAGGCGCTGGTAGACGAGCCCTTCGAGGTCGAGGTTCCCGGGCGCGGGCCAGCTGGCGGGCGCGTCGATGAGCGCCCCCAGCCGGGCGTCCCGCAGGATGACCGGTCCGGCCGGTGGCTCGCGCAGATCGAGCCGCAGCCGGGGGGTGGCCAGCCTGCTGAGTATCAGGGCGCCCGCCGGGGCCTCCAGCACGGCGTCGTGGAAGGTGACGACGGTGTCGACTTCGGCACCGCGCAGCAGTACCTGTCCGGTCGTACGGAATCCCCAGTCGGCGTGCAGACCCCGGCCGCAGGCGAGCCCGGTGGCGTCCAGGCCGCCCACCCGGGCTCCGTTGAGCCCGAACGCGTGGGCCACCCGGGCGTCGCGCAGATACAGGGCGCCCGGCGCCGTCAGGTCCCGGGCCTGGATCGACGCCTCCACCTTCAGCCGGGGGGCGTAGACGGACCACTGGCCGTCGGAGTGGACGGCGAGTTCATGGGCGATGAGATTGCCTTCGATCCGCGCGTCGGGCAGCCGGACCGGCGCCTCGGCGTGACCCTCCACTCTGCGTGTCACCCTGGTGCGGTCGCCCGCGCCTCCGGGGTCCACCAGGGGCACGGCGCACCCGGCTCCGGTGCCGATCCGCGCCCGGGTCAGCCGCAGATCGCCGCCGACCACGAGGCGGTCGCCGTGCAGGGCGGGGAACGCGGAGCTCGTCAGATCGAGGGTTCGGACGCTCAGTCCGCGCAGTTCGAGCGGTCCGGTGAAGTGGCAGTCGATCAGTTCCAGCTCGAAGTCGAGCCGGCGCAGTCCCAAGTCGAGTCCGCCATCCACCCGTGCGCCGCGTATCCGCAGTCTCTCCCGCTGCCCGCCGTACGACAGGATGGCGTCGCTCAGGTCCTGGCCCGTGACCGTACGCCCCCGTCCCGCGTTCCGCAGCACCCGTCCGGCCCGGCCTCGGCGTGCCATCGCCCATCTCCCCCTTGGTTCCAGGTGACTTGGGACGATTCTCCCCGCCCGGAGGTCCGTTGGCGCCGTGAGTTTCGGGGAGACTGGGACCATGAACGACTCGGGATTCGCGGTGTTCGGTACGGAGGTCGCCACGGCGCTCGCCGAGTGGCAGCGCAATACCGGCTGTGAGCTGGAATTCATCGAACCCCTCGACGGGGCGGGCAGCGGCGCCCGGCTGGTGTACGCCTATGTGGAGGACCCTCGTCCCGACCACCGGGCCAGGAAACTGATCCTGAAGCTCTGCGCGCCCGACGAGGGGGCCCGGTTCGAGGCCGGGCACCACCGGCGGGCCTGGCAGTCCGGTCCCGTACCCGCCCCGGGCGGGACCGATTTCCCCACCAGGCATCTGGTGGCCCAGGAGTACGACCCACTGCGGGTCGCGGGCACCTGGCTGATGTTCCAGCGAATCGCCTTCGACCGGGACGGCCGTGAACTGACGGCGCTGAAGGACGTACCGTCCCGTCAGGCGCGGGCCAGGGTGGGGGCCGCTGTCGTCCGCTCGATCCTGGAGGACTGGAATCCGGATGAGCGGCGCGGCCCCGGCATCACCCCGGAGCTGTTCGTCGACGAGATCATCGGTGCCCACCGGCTCAGGAGCGACAGCGCGCTCAAGGGGTGGCTCCGCCGCAATGTCCCGGATGCGGAGCGCGCCTGGATCACCCTGCCGGGGCGGGGCGTTGAGCTGCCCAATCCCCTGCCGCTCGCGGAGGCGTCCCCGCTGGCGGGCAGAAGACTGCCGTACGCCGCCCGGGGCCGTGCCCATGGGGATCTGCACCCCGGGAACATCATGGTGGTGACCGTGCCGCAGCTCGCTCCCGAGCGCTACCGGCTGGTGGACCTCTCCCGGTTCTCCCCGGGGGCTCTGCTGGCCCGTGACCCGGTCCATCTGATGCTCTGTCTGCTCGCCGACTATCTGCCGGGGTTGCCCGGCCCCGCCCGCGACCAGTTGCTGGGGCTCCTCACCACGACCGGTCTGTCCGGGGAGCCGGAACCGCCGTCCGATCTCGTCTCGCGCGGGCTCCATGAGCTGCTGGACACGATGGCCGAGGCCCCCGCGAACTGGCTGTACCAGCGCCAGGTGACACGGGAGTGGCAGTTCCAGCGTCTGCTGGCCCTCCAGGCGTGCGCGCTGATGTTCGTCGCGCGCGAGAGCGTCGGGGAGCGGGAGCGGTGGTGGTTCCTCGAACTGGCCGCACGGGCGTGTGCGGCGTTTCTGCGGGTGACCGAGGGCCTCGGCGCACCCCGGCAGAACGCCTCGGCGCCGCCACCGGATCCCGCCGCGTCACCACCGGATCCTGCCGCGTCACCACCGGACCCTGCCGCGTCACCACCGGACCCCGCCGCGTCGCCACCGGCGCCTCGTCCGCCGTCCGCCGGGCCCGGTGAACCGCCTCCCGGGGCCGGTACGCCGCTTCACGGCGGACGGGGCGGACCGGGCGAGCGGGGCGGCGGGCAGGGTGCTCCGGCGGGCGGACCGGGCACGGCAGGCGGACCGGGCGCGGCGGGCGAACCACCGGGGGCACCGCGGGCACCGGGCAGCTCGTCCGGGGCCCCGGCCGGCTCCCGTGTCGCCGTCCCGGCCGCGTACGAGCACGCGGAACCCCCGGCGGCGCACGAGCAGGCCCGTACGGCGGGGGCCGGCCCGGCCGCTCCGGCCCTCGTGGCGGAGCGGGGGACCCCCGCGCCCGTCCCTGCTCTCACTCCCACCACTCCCACCGCGGTGTTCGAGGACATCGGGCCCGAACTGCGGCGCAGACTGGCGGAGTGCAGCGACCCCGGCCGTGACCGGCTCCTGCGGGAGTCCCTGATGATCGTCATTGTCCGCTGCGACCATCTGCGCAAGCACACCGAGGCGCTGGCCCTGGTCACACCCCCCACGGCCCAGGGCAGCCGGCCACCCAGCGGGCCCGCCGCACATCTGGAGTCGGCCCTCGTCCTGATCACCACCGTGCTCAAAGCCGCGGAACGGCTGCGGAACGACGCCGGGGCCGGGGTGCCGCGCCCCGTACTGGAGGAGAGCCGCAGCCGGTTCACCGGCGCCCTGCACACGCTGCTCGATCAGGCGGGGGCGCATCTGGCGGCGGGAGAGCGCACCGAGGACATCGCCGCGCCCGGGCGGCCCACGGGGATCGGCGGGGCCAGGATCGACGATGTGTTCGTGGGCAAGCGCGACGCCGCCGTACTGCTCGGTGTGCGGGTACGCAACCACGGCGGCAAGCCGGTGAGCATCACCCGCGCCACCATCCGGGTGCTCCGCAGATCTCCGTATCTGGCGGCGTACACGGCCGCCTCGGGGCACGATGTCGTGATCGGCACGGAGACCGACAATCATCTCGACGTCGCCTGGTCGCTGGGCCCCGGCGAGCGGGACATGTTCGATATCCGGGTGGGCTTCACCAGCCAGACAACCGGGTGCGCCTTCGAGGCGAAGCTGATACTGGATTTCCATGGTGAAGGCCGCATGATTTCCGACTCCTTCGCCTTCGATTCCTGCTTCGACTGAGGGACCGGCACCCACCCCGCCGGTTCCGGTCTCCCGCGCGCCGGAATGGCGGAGATCCACCGTTTGCCGCGCCGCGGCGGGTGACTGGCGTGCGGGGGCCTTGGCCTGGGAGCCCGTCTGCCGGAGACTGTGCCGATGACGCAGCGCGTGGATCTCGCGACGGTGATGGACCGGCTGGCCATCGATGAGTTGGTCACCAACTACGCGGTGGCCGTCGACGACGCGGACTGGAGCGCCTACCGGGCTCTGTTCACCGCGGAGGGTCGAGTGGACTACCGCAGTTCGGGCGGGATCGAGGGCCCGGCATCCGAGGTCGCCGACTGGATGGCGGAGAGCTTGCGGATCTTCCCCGTACGCCAGCATCTGATCGTGAACCGGCGGCTGCGCCTCCAGGATCTGGGCGGCTATCCGGGCGACGGCGCCGAGATCCAGGCGGACTATGTGAATCCGATGCGGCTGGAGTCGGGCGATGAGTATCTGTCCGGCGGCCGGTACGCCTTCGGGGCGCTGCGTACGGACCGGGGCTGGCGGCTGAGCAGTGTGGTGATCCACGAGAAGTGGCGACGGGGTACGGGGACGCTGTCCGGCGACTGAGGCGTCACGCCCCGGACACGGCTGCCGGGCCGCGTCGGTGTCGGTGCCCGGTGTCGGTGCAACCGGGCCACGTGGTGTTGATGCGCCGGCCACGTGGTGTTGATGCGACTTTCGTTCGCGCTCACACTGGAGGGCACGCGGCAGGACGAGGAGGCGCGGGATGCGGATTCCGGTCGGCCGACCCCGGCGGGGGGAGCGCGGGGGGCGTACGCGGCCCGCGGGCCGTGGCTCCCCGGGCGAAGGCGAGCCGCTGCCCCGGTGGCTGCCCGGCACTCCCCGCGGGCGGGCCGCCATGGCCGTGGTCGCGGGCGCGCTGCCCGCGCCGGCCTTCCCCGAGCCGTCGCTCTGGTGGTTCGCGTATATCGCGCTGGTGCCCTGGCTGCTGCTGGTGCGGACCGCGCCGACCGGCCGCCGGGCGGCCGTCGAGGGCTGGCTCGGCGGCATCGGCTTCATGATCGCCATGCATCACTGGCTGGTGCCGAGCCTCCATGTCTTCCTGGTGGTGCTGGCCGCGCTGCTCGGGCTGATGTGGGCGCCCTGGGGGTGGCTGGTCCGCTCGATGCTCGGCGGGACGCCGTCCCTCGCGCGTGCCGCCGCCGCGCTGGCGGTCGTGCCCTCGGGCTGGCTGATGATCGAGCTGGCCCGGTCCTGGGAGGGCCTGGGCGGCCCCTGGGGTCTGCTGGGCGCCAGTCAGTGGGAGGTGCCGCCCGCGCTGCGGCTGGCTTCCGTGGGCGGTGTATGGCTGGTGAGCCTGCTGGTGCTGGTGGTCAACACCGCGGTGACTGTGCTGATAGCGGTGCCCCGGGCGCGTACGGTCGCGGTCGGCGGCGGGGTCGTCTGCGCGCTGACGACGGCGGCGGTCTGGCTGTGGGCGCCGCGCCCGGAGCAGTCGGGGCGGGCCCGGGTGGCGGTCGTACAGCCCGGGGTGATCGGAGGGACCGACAGCGCGGACCGGCGCTTCGACCGCGGTGAGGAACTGACCCGCCGGCTCATCGGCCAGGATGTCGACCTGGTGGTGTGGGGTGAGAGCAGTGTGGGCGCGGATCTGCGCGAACGCCCCGATCTGGCGGCGCGGCTCGCGGTGCTCTCGCGCGCGGTCGGGGCCGAACTGCTGGTCAATGTGGACGCCCGGCGCACCGACCCGTCCGGCGCGTCCGGCGACGGCGGGATCTTCAAGAGTTCGGTGCTGGTGGGCCCGGAGGGGCCGACCGGGGACCGCTACGACAAGATGCGACTGGTGCCCTTCGGCGAGTACGTCCCGGCGCGTGAGCTGCTGGGGTGGGCGACCTCGGTGGGCAAGGCGGCGGGTGAGGACCGGCTGCGCGGCACCCGCCCGGTGGTGATGGCGCTCCCGGACGGCGGCCCGCGCCTCGGCCCGCTGGTCTGCTTCGAGTCGGCGTTCGCGGATATGAGCCGGGAGCTGGTCCGCGACGGCGCCCAGCTGCTGGTGGCCCAGTCGGCGACCTCGTCGTTCCAGGGCAGCTGGGCGCCGGAACAGCACGCGTCGCTCGCGGCGCTGCGGGCGGCCGAGACTGGCCGGCCGATGGTGCATGCCACGCTCACCGGGGTCAGCGCGGTCCACGGCCCCGGCGGCGAGCGGATCGGACGGACGCTGGGCACCGAGAGCAGCACGGCGGCGGTCTACGACATCCCGCTGGCGCACGGGACGACCTGGTACGTCGGATTCGGCGACTGGCCGGTCCAGGGCGCGCTGGCGGTCCTGGTGTCGCTGGGCGCGGTGGCGGGCACGCGCCGGTTCAGGCGGCCTGCTCCAGGGCCCGCAGCACGACCCGCTCACACAGCTCATGAGTCCGCAGCGCGTCCTGTGCGCTGAGGAACTTCCCCGCGCGCACGGCGTCGAGGAAGGTCGTCACCGACTGCTCGATCCCGCGCTGGCGGGGGACGGGCACCCAGTCGCCGCGGCGGCGGACGCTCGGCTGCCCCTTGTGGTCGATGATCTCCGCCAGATTGCGCACCTCGCGCTTGGAGTCCTGGCCGGAGACTTCGAGGATCTCCTCGGCGGAGCCGCTTCTGCGGTTCATCGAGCCGATGGCGGTGAAGCCGTCGCCGGAGAGCTGGAGGACGACATGGTGCATCAGACCGTCGACGATCCTGGCCCGCACATCGGTGTGCTCGACGGTGCCCGGCACGAGGAAGCGCAGGGTGTCCACGACATGGATGAAGTCGTCCAGGACCAGGGTGCGCGGGTCCTCGGTGAGGCCGACGCGGTTCTTCTGCATGAGGATCAGCTCGCGGGGGTGCTCCAGGCACTGGGCGTAGCCGGGCGCGAGCCGGCGGTTGAAACCGACGGCGAGGCTGGTGCCCCGCGATTCGGCGAGGCTCACCAGCCCTTCGGAGTCGGCCAGTTCATAGGCGAGCGGTTTGTCGACATAGGTCGCCACGCCCGCTTCCAGGAGCGCGGTGGTGATCACGGCGTGATCGGCGGTGGGCGCGTGGACGAAGGCCGCGTCCAGCCCCTGGGCGAGCAGTGAGCCGAGGTCGGCGTGGCGCCGCCCGGCGGGGATGCCGTACCGCTCCGCGACCCGGGTCAGGGTGGCCGGGGTGCGGGTCTGGAGGTGCAGTTCGATGCCCGGCAGCGCGGTGAGCACGGGCAGATACGCCTTCTGCGCGATGTCGCCGAGACCGATGCAGCCGACCTTCACTGGGAACTCCCTCGCCTCGCCCGCGTCTGGGCATGTCTTCCGGACCTTGCTGGACACGCGCGCCCCCCGGCACGGCGCCACTCCCCCGTCACCCTGCGGGAACGGGGTCTCCCCCGAAGCTCCCCGGGTCCGATCAGCATACGTGTGCGGGGGCCGTCGCCAGTCGTCGATTCCACGCCACCGGCTGCCCCCCGATCCCGCCCTGTCCCGACGCGCCGCGCCGCGTCGCGTCGCGGAACGGGCTCGGCGAGGTGCCGCGTGGACGCTCCGCGAAGGGCCGCCGCCCGGTGAGTGACGGGCTCACAGCGGCCACCCGGCGGGAACCCTGTCACCCATGAGGGCCACAGCGGGTCCGTACGGCGGTGAACACGCCCCGGACCCACCAGAGTTGCCCGCGTGCACCGAACGACAACCACCGTGAAGACCCTGGCCGGGATGGCCCTGTGGGCCGCGTCCGGGCTGGCCGTGACCGGCTGTGTGGCCGTGGAGCCACGGCCCGCGCCACCGCCGCCCCCGGCCCGCAGCCAGCTCCCGGCACCGGTCGTGAGCCCGCAGATCGCCCAGCGCCCGGCGCGCGAGACGCTTGAGCGCGCCCCCGGGGAACCGGCCTCGACCGCACCCGCTCCCCCGCCCTCGGCCCGGGAGCCCGCGCGGCGGCCGAAGCGGCCCCAGCCGCGCACCGCGCCCCACCGCCGCGCCGGCCGGCCTGCCGCCCCGCCACCAGCCCCGCCCCGGCCACCGGCTGCCCCGCCCGTGCCCGTCCGCGTCCCGGACATCTGCGCGCTGAGCGAGAGCCACGGCGCCTGGAGCCCGGACAGCCCCCAGGCCCGGACCTGCCGGGATGCCTACAACGGCCGTGGCGGGTACGGCGGCCCGAGGACCTCCGGCGGCCCGGGGGTGAACTGGCCCTGACCGCAGGCCGGGCGTACGGCCCCGGGCACGGTCTGGCCCTGAGCCCGGGCGGACGTACGACCTGGGGGTGGCCCCAACCCGACCGACCCCACACCGGACGTACGACCGGACCGGGACGCGTGAGCCCGGGACCGCGTACGGGACCGAGGCCGGGATACGGGGACCGGGACTACGGGGCCGGGCCCCGCCCCGGCCCGCCCCGCCCCGGCCCCATCATCAGCCGCACCCCCGGGCCCGTTCACGGGCCCCGTCACCGTCACCACCGGCCCGTTCACCCGCCGGGCAGGGTGCGTGCCAGCCGCTCGATGGCGGTACGCACCCCATGGCCGTATCCGTCGTCCTCCAGCGCGTGCGCCGCCTCGCGTGCGCGGTCGAGGTGGACCCGGGCGGCGTCCGGGCGCCGGAGCTTGAGATAGTCGGCGGCGAGGTTGAGGTGGAGCGAGGGGTAGAAGGCCCGGACGGCGAGGGCCGACGGGTGCCCGGTCTGTCGCTCACCGCGCAGGCACTCCGCCGCCGTCAGCGCCCTCAGGTCCCAGGCCAGCTCGTCGCCGGGGTCGTCCTGGGTGTCCGCCATATAGTGCGCGAGGGTGCAGCGGTGGAGGGCGTCCCCCTGCTCGCCGAGCTGCGACCACAGCGCGGCGAACCGATTCCGCGCCTCCTCCCGGTCGCCGGCGTGCAGCAGCATGACCGCCTGCCCGATCCGGGTCATGACGACGTCGTCCGACGCCTTCTGCTGCTCCATCACTGCGGCCTCCCACATCGATCCGGCGAATGCGGGGGCCCGGAGGCGATGAAGGGGTCATGCTCCGGGGAGACACCCGCAGCACGACGCTAGCGGCCATGATGGACAAACCCGGACAGGCTCGGGTGCTTCACCCGAGCCCGTCAGCCGGGCGCACGAGTCCCCGAACTCCCGACCGAACCCCCGCTCCGCCGGACGCCGGACGCCGGATCAGCCGCCCCTCGGTGTGCGCTGAGCGCGTTCGGTGCCCCCGGCGCGTCCGTGCCCCCGGCGCGCTCAGCCCAGATCGGGGATGCGCCAGTCGATCGGCTCGTGCCCCTGGGCCGCGACCGCCTCATTGATCCGGGTGAACGGATGCGAGCCGAAGAACTTCTTCGCGGACAGCGGCGAGGGGTGCGCCCCCTTCACCACGACATGCCGGCTCTCGTCGATCAGAGGGAGCTTCTTCTGCGCGTAGTTGCCCCACAGGACGAAGACGGCCGGGTCGGGCCGCGAGGCCACCGCCCTGATCACGGCGTCGGTCACCTTCTCCCACCCCTTGCCCTTGTGGGAGTTGGCCTCGCCCGCCCGCACCGTCAGCACCGCGTTGAGCAGCAGGACGCCCTGCCGGGCCCAGGGCATCAGATAGCCGTTGTCCGGGACGGGCAGGCCCAGCTCGGCCTGCATCTCCTTGTAGATGTTCCGCAGGGAGGGCGGGGTCCTGACGCCGGGCCGGACCGAGAAGCACAGACCGTGCCCCTGCCCCTCCCCGTGGTACGGGTCCTGGCCGAGGACGAGCACCTTCACCTTGTCGTACGGCGTGGCGTCGAGGGCGGCGAAGACCTCCTCGCGCGGCGGGTAGACCGGCCCCTTGGCCCGCTCCTCCTCGACGAACTCGGTCAGCTCCTTGAAATAGGGCTTCTGCAGCTCTTCGCCGAGGACGCCGCGCCAGGACTCGGGCAGCAGGTCGGTGTCGGTCACGTCAAGAACCTCCGGAATGTGATCAGTTACCGACCACAGAACCTACCCGGCCCCACTGACAACGGCCCCTGACCTCCGAAAACCGGTCCCACAGCCGGTCCCACAGCCGGCCCCACAGCCGGTCCGCGCAACCGGTCCCGCGACCGCATCCCGAACCGGCTCGCCGCGCCGTTCCCGACCCCGCCGGATACCCGGGCGCCCGGGAACGCCCCCGGATGCCCGGATGCCCTGGTGTCCGGGAGCGCCCTGCCCGGCGCCCCCGGCCGACCGGGTGCGATCCGCTACCAGCTGGCCTTGCGGTACAGCTCCCACATCTGCATGACCGTCTGCGGATCGAGGGCGCGCTCGCCCCCGGCGATCTCCTCGCCGACCGCGACATACAGCTTGCCCTGCCACAGCGGCAGCAGCCGGACATCCTTCGCGAGGATCTCCTGCGCCCGCTCGAAGTCCTTCGCCACCGCGCCGCGGTCGCTCTCGCGCCGGGACGAGGGGAGCAGGTCCCTGGTGATCTCGGGCTGCTCGTAAGGAGTGGCGAGCACATTGTTCTCACCGACGAACGGCGCGATGAAGTTGTCCGGGTCCGGGAAGTCGGGGAACCAGCCCCGGCCGAAGACGGGGTAGGCCCCTGCCCGGTACCCCTGCTGGAAGTCCTTCTCCGGCTTGCCCTGTACAGTGATCTTGAACAGCCCCGAGGCTTCGAGCTGCCGCTTGATTTCCTCGAACTCCGGCTTGGTCGCGGAGCCATAACGATCCGTGGTGTACCAGAGATCCAGCTCCACCGGCTCGTCGATCCCCGCGTCCGCCAGGAGCTTCTTCGCCTTGGGGACGCTCGGTTCGCCGTAGCGGTCGAAGAATTCGGTGGTGTGCCCTGCGATGCCCTTGGGGACCATCGAGTACAGCGGTTCGGCCGTACCCTGGTAGACCCGGGTGATGAGGGTTCCGCGATCGATGATCTGGGCGATGGCCTGCCGTACGGCGAGCTTGCCCGCCTTGCTGTCCTTCGGGTTGAAGACCAGATAGCGGATATCGGCGCCGACCGTCTCCACAAGCCGCAGATGATCGTTCTCCGGCAGCTTCTTCTGGAACTCGACGACTTCGCTTGAGGTCAGTCCGCGGTAGGTGACATCGATCCGCTTCTCTTTCAGGGCATCGACCATGCTCTCGGAATCCCTGAAGTATCGAATCGTTATCGCGTCGTTCTTGCGCTTGGCGAAGCCGTCGTAGATGGAGTTCTTCCTCAGCTCCGCCTTCTTGCCCCTGGAGTACGAACTGAGCGTATAGGGCCCCGATCCGGTCAGACCGCCGTCGTCGCGGAGTTTGGTCGACGGGTACTTCTTCGGCGGGACGAGGGAGGTGGCCGGGGTGGCGAGGATGAACGGGAACGTGGCGTCGGAGGTCTTGAGGTGGAACTTCACTTTCAGCTCGCCGACCAGCTCGATACTGCCCAGTGAGCCCAGCATCCCGCTGGGGCCTCCCGGCACATTGATCAGACCGATCCGGTCGATGGAGTGCTTGACCGCCGCGGCGTCGAGCTTCTCGCCATTGGAGAACGTCAGCCCCGGCCGCAGTTCGCACTCGAACAGCTTGTTGGCGGCGTCCGCGAACCGGCAGCTCTTCGCCGCGTCGGGCTGCGGAGTGGTGCTGCCGGTGGGGAAGCTCAGCAGCGTCTGGAAGACATTGCGGTACAGCTCCCACGACCCGTCCCAGGCGGCGGCCGGGTCGAGAGTGGTGGGCTCGCTCATGGTGCCGACGGTTATCTTCTTCTTGCTGTCCGCTTCCGCGTCGGAGAACAGACCGCACCCCGCCAGCAGGGATATGGACGCCAGGGCTGCAGCGGCCTGCAGACAGGTCCGGTAGAACACGTGCACGCTCCTCGTTCAGCCACGGATCGGCCGACCATACCGCAGCGCCCTGCCGGGTCAACCTGAACTCCCGGCAGGGCACTTGGCATTGAGCAACACATGACGCTGTCCGCTCAGTGCACTCCGGCATTGAGGAACATACCGCCGTCAACGACGAGAGTCTGCCCTGTGATCCAATCGGATTGCTCCGAAGTGAGAAAAGCTGCCGCGCCGCCGATGTCCTCCGGCATTCCCAGGCGCCCCAGCGGGTACGCGGCGACGACCTCCGCCTCCCGCCCCTCGTACAGGGTCCCGGCGAATTTGGTCTTGACCACTGCGGGCGCGATTGCGTTGACCCGCACCCCCGGCGCGAACTCATGCGCCAGCTGAAGGGTCAGATTGACCATGGCGGCCTTGCTCATACCATACGCGCCGATGAAGGGCGAAGGCGCCAGTCCCGTCACGGAGGCGATATTCACGATCGCGCCGCCGTTCTCCTTCTGCCACGCGCGGTACGTCTGCTGGGCGAAGCCGAGCGCCGAGATCACATTCGTCTCGTACACCTTGCGCACGACATTCAGATCCAGCTCGGCGATCGGGGCGTAGACCGGGTTCGTCCCGGCGTTGTTCACCAGGAAGTCGATCCGGCCGAAGACCTCCATCGCGCGCGCCACGGCCACGGCCTGGTGGGCCTCGTCATGGGCCTTGCCCGCGACGGCGATCGCCCGGTCGGCGCCGAGCCGCTCCACTGCTTCCTTGAGCGCGTCCTCACCCCGGCCGGTGATACACACCCGGTCGCCCCGGGCGACGAACGCCTCGGCCACTCCGTAGCCGATGCCCCGGCTGGCGCCGGTGATCAGCGCGACCCTTCCGCTGTCGGGTACCTCTGCGGTCATGTCCTTCACCCCGGTTCAGTTGAGAGGTCCGCCGGCCACGTACAGCACCTGGCCGGAGACGAAGCCCGCGTCGTCGCCCGTGAAAAAGGCGATCGCATTGGCGATGTCCTCGGGGTGCCCCACGCGCTGGACCGGGATCTGGGCGGCGGCGGCGGCCTGGAAGTCCTCGAAGCCCATGCCGACGCGGGCCGCGGTCCGGGCCGTCATCTCGGTGACGATGAAGCCGGGGGCGACGGCGTTCGCGGTGATGCCGAACTTGCCGAGTTCCTTGGCGAGTGTCTTGGTGAAGCCCTGGAGACCGGCCTTGACCGCCGCGTAGTTGGCCTGACCCCGGTTGCCGAGCGCGGAGGACGAGGAGAGGGAGACGATACGGCCGAAACCGGCGTCCACCATGTGCTTCTGGCAGGCCCTGGCCATCAGGAACGCGCCCTTGAGATGCACGTTCATCACGGTGTCCCAGTCGGACTCGCTCATCTTGAAGAGGAGGTTGTCACGGAGCACGCCGGCGTTGTTGACGAGGATCGCGGGCGCGCCCAGTCCGTCCGCGACGCGCGCCACGGCGGCCTCCACCTGGGCGGCGTCGGACACGTCGCAGCCCACGGCGAGGGCGGTGCCACCCGCCTCGGTGATCTTCCCTACCGTGTCCGCGCAGGCGGCTTCGTCGAGATCGAGTACGGCGACGGCGCGGCCATCGGCCGCCAGCCGCACCGCGGTGGCGGCGCCAATACCGCGGGCCGCGCCGGTCACGACGGCGACACGCTGCTCGGTGGTGGACATGCTGACTCTCCTCGCCCTTGAGTGCGGTTCGCCCGGGACGCCCGCACTCCCGTATCGTCCGGGCGCATGAGCGACCGCTTAGTACCTTCGGCAGTCGAGACGCTAGAAGCCTTGTCTGTTTTTTTAAACTGCAGACCGGGGTGATGTTCGTTTAAGTTTTCCTTTCGGTTTTAAAGTTTAGTTATGGAATG
>NZ_JBSGUP010000113.1:0-16362 GCF_053607985.1 Streptomyces sp. NPDC055078 | reverse complement strand
GCGCCGGCGCGTCACCTCGGGGAGGCGCATCGCCGGTACCGCGTGGCGGTACCGCCCGGCGGCTCAGAGCAGACGTGTCTTGGGCGGCGGGGGGAAGTAGGTGGTGCGGCTGTGCCGGATGCCGAGCCGGACCAGGGTGTGCAGCCAGGCCAGGGCGGCGCCGGTCGGGTCGACGACCGGTACGTAGACGCCGTCGCGTTCGAGCCGGGTCTGCAGCGCCGCCGCGACCCCCATCATGCCGGTGCAGCCGAGGACGATCACGTCAGCCTCCTGGGCCGCGACAGCCTCGGCCGCCTCCCCGGCCAGTTGGTCGAGCAGGACGTCGTGATCGTGCAGGGCCAGCACGGGGATATTGACCGCCCGTACGGACCGGCAGCGTTCGGCGATGCCGTGCTGACGGGCCATACGGTGGACCGTGGGTACCACGTTGGGGAGCATCGTGACGATGCCGACGCGCTCGCCGAGGGAGAGGGCGGTGAGGACGGCGGGTTCGAAGCCGCCGGTCACGGGGATGTCGACCGCTTCGCGGGCGGCGTGTACCCCCGGGTCGCCGAAGCAGGTGACGAAGACGCCGTCGGCGCCGTCGCGGGCCGCCGCTTCGGTCTCGGTCACGATTCCCGCCACGGCGAAGGCTTCGTCGTAGGCGGATTCGATCGACGCGGGCCCCCGCACGGTCCTGCGGACCTCGATCGTGGTGTCCGGGGACGCCCATGCGGCGACTTCCTCGGTGACCTGCGCGGTGAATCCCTCGTCGGTGATGGGCACCACAACGGTCAGCTTCACATCGCCTCCTGCTGTGCTGTGCGGCCGGTGTCGTTGCCGGAAAGAGAACCGCACCTCATGATGCCTGTCATTAGGCACTCCGCTGAAATGCGAGGAGCGCGCTATACGAAACGCCCAGAACGGCGCGCGGGCCACCGTGGGCCGGTTGCCCGCACTGGGCCGGCCGAGGGCCGTATCGGCGCATATACCTAGGCGCGTCGGTGGTCGTCCTTCGTCTGCCGGCCGGCACTGTCCCCGGGACGGTCGCTCCAGGTCTTGCCGAGGTAGTTCGTGTCGAAGCGCCAGGGCGTCGGGAGCACATGGATCCGGGAGTAGACGTAGGTCCGCACGGTGTCGACGTAGTCGATCGCGAGCACCGTCTCGATCAGTCTGGCCAGGCTCGCGTCGTCGGCGCAGGCGACCTCTCCGCTCAGGTGGCTGGAGGTGCCCGTCGTGACCACCAGGAGCCGGATGTCCGCGAGTTCGGTGATCGCTCGGAACTCGTCGTCGACGCGTCCGCGCAGTCCGATGCGGATGAGTGCCTGGAGGTCCGGGACGGTCGAGACCCGGTCGATCGTCGCTGTCGCCCGGACATGTCCCTCCGCGAAGAGCTTGCGGACGCGCGATCGCACGGCCCAGTAGGGCTCGGAGACCAGCTCCTCAAGCTCCCGGAAGGTTGCGCGGGGGTTGGCGACCAGCGCGGTGAG
This sequence comes from Streptomyces sp. NPDC055078, assembly GCF_053607985.1. Classification (NCBI taxonomy): domain Bacteria; kingdom Bacillati; phylum Actinomycetota; class Actinomycetes; order Kitasatosporales; family Streptomycetaceae; genus Streptomyces; species Streptomyces sp. NPDC055078. Next base: position 14,893 of record NZ_JBSGUP010000113.1, on the reverse strand, counting down.
CAGTGTGACGTCGAGGTCGTCCAGACCGGCGCGCGACGAGGGAGGGGCGCTGTCCGTGCCCGCGGAACCGTCGCCGGAGTAGCTGAACCACTTCACGACGCCCAACTGCCGTGCCACCTCAAGATGGTGAACTCCCTCGTGCTCGACCAGCAAGGTGTTGACCACGTCGCCCAGCTCGCGGTCGTCGCGCGCGACGAGCCCGCAGAAGACGTTCATGTCGCCGATGAGCTGGGCCACGAAGGTCACGTTGGGATTGCTCTTGAGCACGTCCAGGAACGGGTCCATCGGACCGCGGTACTGCAGCGCGACCGAACCGAGCGTGTGGTAGCCGAGGGCCTCGGGTGCGACGAGGCCCATGACGCGCAGGACGCCGTCGGAGGTCATCCGCGCTACCCGGCCGCGGACGGCGTCGGTGGAGAGCCCGATGCTCTTGCCGATCCTGGTGAGCGCCATGCGCCCGTCCTGGCGGAGCAGCTCGACGATCTGGTGGTCGGACTCGTCCATCTGGTACCGCTGCATGACACTCCTGACTTGATACCCACGCACCTCCACCGACCTCGACGCATGCTAGCCGACAGGCGCCTGCGCGAGCGGGGGTGCGGTGGTCCTGACCCGCACGAACCCCGGGTTGCCGGTCATCGGGATGAGGGCCCGGTCGTCTCATCGGGATGAGGGCCCGGTCGCCGGGCTCGGCCGGACCGGCGTCCGGACGAGTGCCTCGGCGGAGAGCGTCGCCGAGCCGTCCGTCGGGGCCGCGCGGTGTCAGCACATGGCCGGGGAGGACGAACTCGTGCGGAGCCGCGCGTCCATCGGCGGGGGAGACGGGGGGAGCCGGGGAGCCGGGGGGAGCCGGGTGTGGTCTGGACGGCCGGATGGACACACCCTCCTTTACGAAATACGAGTCGATAGTGCTCTGATTGTCAATCAGGCTGGCTGAATCCACAATAGTTGTGAATATTGCTGGACTTTGGCGGCTGGTTGAGTAATCTCTCTGGCATGCAAGTCGCATCAGCGTGAGTTGCGCCACAGTGGAGGTAGCAGTGGAGACCACCGTCCTGGTCGGGAACCCGAAACCGCGGTCGCGCACCCTTGAGGCCGCGGTCAATCTGGCGACCCTGATCTCGGGCACGCCGCCGACGGCCGTCGTCGATGTGATCGGGCTGGGACCCGACCTGCTGGAGTGGGGAAAGCCGTCGGTCGAGGCCGCGGTGGAAACGGTGAGCACCGCGTCACTTCTCGTCGTGGCGAGCCCGACCTTCAAGGCCACCTACACAGGTGTTCTGAAGCTCTTCCTCGACCAGATTCCCTCCAACGGGCTGGACGGAGTTGTCGCCGTCCCGCTCATGCTCGGAGCCGGTCCCGCCCACGCCATGGCTCCTGACCTCCTTCTCAAACCGGTGCTCGTCGAGCTCGGTGCCACCTGCCCGACGTCCGGCCTCTACCTGCCGGACCGCGACTTCACCAACCCCGCCCTCATCGATCCCTGGCTGGCGCGCGCCGCACGCCAGCTCAGACCGACTTGAAAGGCAAGCATGAACTCCATGAACGTCCATCAGCCCTTCGATGCGCAAGAGCTGCGCCGGGTCTTCGCGAGCTTTCCCAGCGGGATCGCCGCAGTCGCCGCCGTCGTGGACGGCCGGCCTGTCGGGATGGCGGCAAGTTCGTTCGTGTCGGTGTCGCTGGATCCCCCGCTCGTCTCGGTCTGTTTCTCGACCACCTCACGGACCTGGTCGACCCTTCGCCGCGCTCGCCGCATCGGTATCAGCGTCTTCGCGGCCGAGCAGGAGGCGACCTGCCGGCAGATGGCCGGTCCCGAGGACCGCCGCTTCCTGGGAGTGCGCCACAGCGAGTCACCGGACGGCGCCGTCCGGCTCGACGGCGCATCGGCCTGGTTCGACTGCAGCGTCCACAACGAGTTCGAGGCGGGCGACCACACCGTCGTGCTCTTCAGGATCCACGCGAAGTGCGCCGTCCCCGACGTGAGCCCGCTGGTCTTCCATGCGAGCGACTACAAGCGGCTGGCAGCGAAGTGACGCCTCACGGCGCGCCTCTCGCGAGAGGTGGGTGAGGACATGAGCGTCGGCACAGAAACGTTTCTCTCTCCTGATGCCACGAGCCCTGAAGAACGCCGGCCGGTGCCCGGACAACGCCGCCGCCTGCCCGTTCCCCGGCTGAACCTCGCCTCGGGCATCGGCCTGCCCGGCATGCTGTTCCTGCTGCTGGCCTTCGGCTCGACGCTGGTCGCACTCGTCCGGATCAGTCTGACCGACCCGTCGCCGGAGAACTTCGTGACCGCGTTCCAGAGCGGGCTGTTCCGCCGGGCGCTCGTCAACACCGTCGAGATGTCGGTTGTCGTGACCGGGCTCTGTCTGCTGGTCAGCTATCCCTACGCGTACTGCCTGGTCCACTCGCGGCGGCTGGTGAAGATCCTCCTCTTCACCGCTCTGCTGCTGTCGTTCTGGACCAGCCTGCTCGTACGCACCTACTCCTGGCAGATCATCCTCAACGACACCGGTCTGATCAACGAGGCACTCACCTCGATGGGCCTCATCGACGAGCCACTGCGGCTCGCCCGCACGAAATTCGCGGTGTACCTCGGGATGGTCCACATCCTCGCTCCGTTGAGCGTACTGGCGATCTACGCGAACATGCGCGGACTCGGCAGCGGGCTCGTGCTGGCGGCGCGCGGCATGGGCGCGCGACCGTCGGTCGCCTTCCTCAGGGTGACGCTGCCCCTCACGCTGCCGGGCGCGGTGGCGGGGGCGACGCTCGTGCTCATCCTCGCCCTCGGCTTCTACATCACGCCCCAGATGCTCGGCGGCGCCGGCGACGCGTTCATCGGCAACGCGATCGTCATCCAGCTCGATGAGCTGTACCGGCCGGGGGTCGCCGCCGCGATGGCGGTCATCCTGCTGCTGGGTGTCCTGGTGATCCTCGGCGCGGTCGGGCGGTACGTCGGCATCACGCGCATCCTCGGCATCAGGGACGAGGGCCAGTCATGATCAAAGTCGGACGCGTCACCGAGTTCCTGGCGCTGCTCCTCGCACTCGTCTTCATCATTCCCACGATCGTCGTCATCGGGTCGTCGTTCACCTCGGGCGAACTGCTGCGGTTCCCGCCGGACGGCTTCTCCTGGCGCTGGTACGACGAGGTCCTCAAGGACCCCGCTCTTGCCGACGCGTTCCGGAACAGCTTCGTCGTCGGCGTCCTCGCGGCGTTCATCGCCATGGCCGCGGGCATCAGCCTCGCCGTCGCCGCGGCCCGCGGGCGGGGCATCCCCCGGGGTTTCGTCACCGCGCTCGCGTTGACGCCGCTGGTCGTGCCGCTCGTCGTCGCGGCGATCGGGTTCTACTTCGTTTACGTCCGGATCGGCCTCACCGGGAACATCGCCGGCATGGCGATCGCACACGCCGTCCTCGGTGTGCCCTACGTGTTCATCAATGTGCTCGCCGCCCTGACCGGGCTGAGTCCGACCGTGGAGGAGGCGGCCCGGATCGCGGGGGCGAGCCAGTTCCGGACCCTCGTACGGGTGACCCTGCCGCTCGTCGCCCCGTCGGCGGCGATCGGCGGAGTCCTGGCGTTCATCAGCTCGTGGGAGGAGCTGATCGTGTCGCTCTTCCTCGTCACACCCGACTTCAAGACCGTTCCGGTCGTCCTGTGGGGAGAGATCAAGGAGGGAATCTCCCCGTCCACATCCGCTGTCGCCACCATTGTGACGCTCCTGTCGATCCTCGCGAGCCTCTTGATCGCGCTTGTTCCCTGGCTACGGGCCAAGATCCGCGCCGCCACCACCAAGAACGGAGTCCACGATGACAGGTACAGCCGTGACGGTCTCTGAGCCCATGAAGACCCGAGCGCAGAAGCTCGTGACCTCCGGAGCCGGTATCAGGCTCATGAACATCTTCAAGCACTACGGCGACGTCTGTGCCGTCGACGACGTCTCGCTGTCGGTCGAGCCGGGCGAGTTCGTGACGCTTCTCGGCGCCTCCGGGTCCGGCAAGACGACACTGCTGCGTATCCTCGCGGGCTTCGTCGCGGCGACGCGGGGCGACACCTTCCTCGACGACCGGGAGATATCCTCCGTTCCGGTGCACCGCCGCCAGTTCGGCATGGTCTTCCAGGACTACGCGTTGTTCCCGCATCTCTCGGTCGAGAAGAACATCGCCTTCCCGCTCCAGATGCAGAAGGTCCGCCATGCCGAACGCGCCGAGCGAGTCCGCGAGGCGCTCGCGATGGTCCGGCTCGAAGGCTTCGGCCGCCGGCTGCCGAAGGAACTCTCCGGTGGCCAGCAGCAGCGAGTCGCACTCGCCCGCGCCATCGTGGCCCGGCCGCGCCTGCTGCTCATGGACGAGCCGCTCGGCGCGCTCGACCGGCGGCTGCGCGAGACCATGCAGGTCGAGATCCGCCGGATCAGCCGCGACCTCGGGCTCACCGTCATCAACGTGACGCACGACCAGGAGGAAGCGCTCAGCATGAGCGACCGGATCGCCCTGCTGGCGAACGGCCGCCTGGTCCAGTGCGGGGCGCCCGAGGACCTGTACCGCCGCCCGGTGGACGACACGGCCGCCGCGTTTCTGGGCGAGTCCAACCTCTTCCGGGGGCCGGTCCGGATCGACCGGGACCAGCATGTGCTCGACGTCCCGCACGGTCGTATCGTCCTGCCCGAGAGGCCGTCGGCGGTCGGGGCCGAGGGTGACGTCGTCGTCATGGTGCGCCCGCAGTCGGTACGGCTGACGGCGCGGGACGGCGGCGAGCCGCCGCCCGCCGACCGCTCGTTCGTCTCGGGCACCGTCACCGCCAACATCTACGCCGGCGACTCGTGGCGACTGCTCGTACGCGGCGACGACGGGAACGAACTCATCGTCCGCGCGGGTCCCGATGTGCCTCACGACTTCCAGATCGAGGACGAGGTCCACCTCACCTGGGATCCCCTGTACAGCGTCGTCATGCGGCCCGCGACCGCATGACCGCCGCGCCCGCCCGCCGTGCCTGCCCTGCCTGCCCCGCCGAGGCGAGCGCGCCCGACCACCCCCGCACGGTTCGAACCACAAGGAGTCCTCTGTCATGACCGCCAACACCTTCCACCTGGGCTGGTTCCTCGAAGGATCCAGTGCCCAGGCGTGGGGCCAGGAGTACACGGGCCATGTCGGTCGCGACTGGATGAAGCCGGACCTCGTGATCGACATCGCGCGATCGCTTGAGCGCGCGGGCTTCGACTACCTCCTCATCGAGGACGCGAGCTGGGTCCCGGACACCTACGGCGCCTCGATGGACCTCTACCTGGAGAACGCCATCGCCACCCCGCGCCAGGACCCGGCGATGCTCGCGGCGGTGGTGTCCCAGGCGACATCGCGCCTCGGCATCGTCCCGACCCTGGGAACATTCGCCTACCCGCCCTACCACCTCGCCCGCCTCGTCGGCACCCTCGACCAGGTCAGCGGGGGCCGCATCGGCTGGAACGTCGTGACGGGCAGCTCCGACGGGGCCGCGCAGAACTTCAGCCTGGACGCGATGCCCGAGCACGACAACCGCTACGACCGCGCCGACGAGTACATGGCGGTCGTCAACGGTCTGTGGGGCTCCTGGGGACCCGACGCGATCGTCGCCGACCGCGCCACAGGCGTATTCGCCGACTCCTCGAAGGTGCGCCCGATCGATCACCGGGGGGAGTACTACCGGGTCCGCGGGCCGCTGAACTCGGGGCCGGCGCCCCAGGGCCGCCCCGTCATCGCGCAGGCCGGTGGCTCGCCGGCCGGCAAGGCGTTCGCGGCGCGGCACGCCGACACCATCGTCACGATGGCGAAGGGCGTCGAGGAGATGAAGAAGTACCGCGACGACATCCGCACCCGGATGATCGAGAACGGCCGGAACCCCGACGACTGCAAGGTTCTCTTCCTGACCTCGCCCGTTGTCGGCACGACCGAGGCCGACGCCGCCGAGCGCCGTGCCCGCCGCTATGCCGAGGGTAAGGAGCAGGCCGCGACGCGGATGATCTCGCAGCTGGCGAAGATCACAAACATCGACTTCTCCGTCTACGACCTCGACCAGCCACTCGACACCATCGAGTTCACGACAAACGGTCACCAGCAGATGCTCGGGAACTTCGTCAAGCGTGCCGGGAACAGGCCCGACTCGACCCTGCGCGAGATCGCGGCGTCGATGTACGGCGAAGCCAGCATCGACTTCACCGGCACCCCCGACTCCGTCGCCGGCCAGATGAACGAGGTCATGGAGGAGGTCGGGGGAGATGGATTCCTGCTGCTCAGCTACCACGTGAGCCGCCGCCACATCGCCGAGATCACCGAAGGTCTCGTGCCCGAACTCCAGCGCCGCGGTCTGGTGCGCAAGGAGTACGCCCACGCCATGTTCCGCGACAACCTTCTGGAGTTCTGAGACCCATGAGCGCACAGCGATTCCACCTCGCCTGGTTCCTGCACGGGTCCTCGGCGACATCCTGGGGCCGGCCGTTCACCGGCAACATCGGCCGGGAATGGATGAAGCCGGACTTCGTCGTCGACATGGCCCGCGCGATGGAGCGGGCCTGTTTCGACTACCTGCTCATCGAGGACTCGTCGTACGTCGCCGACGCCTACGGCGGGTCCATGGATCTCTATCTGCGCCACGCCTCCGCCACGCCGCGTCAGGATCCGTCCGTCATCGCGGCGATCCTGAGCCGGCACACCTCGCGCCTGGGCATCGTGCCGACCGTCGGCACCTTCGGCATCGAGCCGTACCTCCTGGCCCGGATGATCGGAACCCTCGACCAGCTCTCCGATGGCCGGATCGGCTGGAACGTCGTGACCGGAAGCTCCGATCGCGCCGCACAGAACTACGGCATGGACGGGATGCCCGAGCACGACAGCCGCTACGAGACGGCAGACGAGTTCATGGCCGTGGCGAACGCCCTCTTCACCTCATGGGAGCCGGACGCGATCGTCAACGACATCGAGGGACGGATCTTCGCCGACCCGAAGAAGGTCCGCCACATCAACCATGTGGGCGAGAAGTACTCCGTCCGCGGACCGCTCAACTCCGGCCCGCTCCCCCAGGGGAGACCGGTGATCGCCCAGGCCGGCGGATCAGGGCGCGGTCGTCGTTTCGGTGCCCGGCACGCCGACACCATCCTCGCACTCGCGAGCGGCGTCGAGGCGATGAAGGCGTTCCGCGACGACGTACGCGAGAAGGCGGCTGCGGCCGGCCGGGATCCGGACGGTGTCAAGGTGCTGTTCATCGTCTCGCCGGTGCTCGGCCTGACCGATCAGGAAGCCCGGGAGAGGCTCGCGCAGCGGCATCAGGAGGCGATGGACAGGGCCGAGCTGACCCTCGCCCAGCAATCGAAGATCACGAACATCGACTTCTCCCAGTACGACCTGGACGCGCCTCTCGACCCGGAGGGCATGACGACCAACGGTCACCAGCAGGAGCTGGACCGGTTCCTGTCGGTGGCCGCGGAGTGCTCGACCCTCCGCGAGGCGGCGACCAAGTTCTACGGCGGGCGGAGCGTGGACCTCGTCGGCACCCCGGACGCCGTCGCCGCCCAGATGGGTGAGGTCATGGCCGAGGTCGGCGGTGACGGCTTTCTGTTCAGCACGGGTGACCTCCACCGCCGGGCGATCGCCGAGATCACCGACGGGCTCGTCCCCGCGCTGCAGCGGCGGGGACTGGTCCGGACCGAGTACGCCCACACCCAGTTCCGCGACAACCTCCTTGAGTTCTAGTGCGGCGACGGCGACGCCGACGCCGGTGCCGACTCCGGGCCGACGCCCGCGTCCGCACCGGGGGCGAGCGCCCCCGAGTGACAGCCGCAGCAGGTGTGAGGTCCCGAACACGCCGTCACGACACGACCGGTTCCGACAGGGTGCCGGCGGGCCCGCGGCCGAGGAGAAGCGCAGCAAGTACCCAGCACACGCCCGTCAGGGCATCGAACGAGTGGAGCTCGTCATGAAGCTGAAGAGATCGATGGCGTTCGCCTCCAGTGTCGCGCTGGTGGCCGTGCTGGCCGCCTGCGGCGGCGACGGAGGTTCCGGCGGCGGCGGCAAGCGGACCGTCACCTTCGCCGGCTGGGGCGGCACGGGCCAGGAGGCGCTCACGGCGGCGTACTTCAAGCCGTTCACCGAGTCGACCGGCATCGAGGTGGCGCAGGACAAGCCGTCCTCGACCTCGAAGCTGGAGCAGATGGTGAAGGCCGACAACGTCATCTGGGACGTCATGGACTACGGCTCCGAGGTCGGCCTGACCGACAACCCGAACCTTGAGAAGATCGACTGCGCGGTTGTCTCGTGTGACGACTTCAAGAACGCGCCGTTCCCGGTGCTCCCGCAGGGCGTGCCCATGTACATCATTTCGTTCGTCCTCACCTACAACACCGACCTCGTCAAGACCCCGCCGCAGACACGGGCGGAGGCCCTGTTCGACACGAAGACCTATCCGGGAAAGCGTGCGATCAACGGGATTTCCGGCACCTACGGCACGCTCATCGAGCCCGCACTGCTCGCCGACGGCGTCAAGCAGGAGGACCTCTACCCACTCGACATCGAGCGTGCCCTGAAGAAGATAGAGACGATCCGGGACGACATCATCGTCTACAAGGAGTCGTCCGAGTGCGTGAACCTGGTCGCCAGCGGTGAGGCGATCTTCGGCGACTGCTACAACGGCCGCGCCAAGCTCGCCAAGGACGAGGGCCAGCCGGTCGACTTCATCTGGTCGCAGCAGACCCTCGCCGCCGACTACGCGATGATCCCGAAGGGCGCGCCCAACAAGGACAACGCGATGAAGCTCATCGCCTACATGACCAACAAGGAGAACAGCGCGCGGGTCAGCGAGCGGTTCGCCTACGCGGGAGCCAATCCACTGGCGACGATCCCCAAGGGCTTCGAGGCGAACAGCCCACTCGCGCACATCGGCAAGGGAGAGCACCGCGCCATCTACGGGGGCCAGGAGTGGTGGGCCGCCCATCGCGCCGAAGTGATCGAGCGCATGGCCGAGTGGTTCAACGACTAGGCAGTCCCGATCAGAAGACCGCGGGTGCCCGGCCGCACCCTGTGCACCGACGCCCCGCCGGGCTCAGGAACTGTGCGCCGGCATCGACGAGGAGAGAGAAACCGTGTCCCGAAACCCGACCGGCGGGGAGGCGCTCGCCGATGCCCTGGCCGAGGCCGGCGTCCGTCACGTCTTCACCATCGCCAGCGTGCACAACCTCCCGATCCTCGACGCGATCCGGCGACGCACGGAGATCGACGTCATCACCATGCGCCACGAGCAGGCGGTCGTCCACGCCGCCGACGGCTACGCACGCTCCTCGGGAGGTGTCGGGGTGGCGATCGTGTCCACCGGTCCCGGGACCGCCAACGCGATGGGAGGTCTCTTCGAGGCGGTCTCCGCCTGCTCGTCCGTGCTGCTGGTCACCGGCCAGAACGAGCGCCGGCGTGCGACCCGCGGCACCGGGAGCCTGCACGACGCTCCCCGGCAGACCGAGATGCTGGCGAGCATCACCCGGGGCACCTGGACACTCGGCCCGTCCGACGACCCCGGTGCCGTCGTCCGGGCCGCGGTCGCACGGACACGGACGCCGGTGCCCGGCCCGGCCGTGATCGAGGTGCCCATCGACGTCCAGTACGGACCGGTCGCCGCCCCGGCGGCGGGCCGGCCCCCGATCCGCTCGTCCCCACCGGTCAACCGCGACGCGATCGCGCGCGCCGCCGCCGCGCTGCGCGGCGCGTCCACACCACTCGTCATCGCCGGCGGCGGCGTGGTCAGGTCCGGGGCGTCCGGCCGGATGACCGCCCTGGCGGAACGACTGTCGATACCGGTGCTGACCTCGGTCGAGGGCCGGGGATCGATCCGCGAGGACCACCCGCTCTCCCTGGGCAGCACCGCCACCGGCCCGTCGATGCGGGCGCTGCTTGAGGAGGCCGACGTGGTACTCGCGGTCGGCACGCACTTCCGCGAACTCTGGACCGGCTCATGGACCATCCCGGTTCCGCGGCGCCTGGTCCATGTCGACATCGATCCCGGCGTGCTCGGCCTGACCTATCCCACCGAGGTGGCCATCGCGGGCGACGCGAGCGCCGTTCTCGACGCACTGATCGCCGAGATCCCTCCCGGGGAGCAGCCCCGCCGCGCGCCCTGGCTCGGGCGGGCCGCGCGTGCCGCGGAGGAGACCCGCGCGATGCTGCTGGCACGCGTCGGTTCCGACCACGAGGCCGTCATGCGGACGATCAGGTCCGTGCTCCCCGACGACGCGCCACTCGTCCGTGACTCGACGGTGCCCGCCTATGCCTGGGGCGACTCGCTCCTCCCCGTCCTGGTTCCGGGCACCTCGATCCGGCCCGTGTCGGCCGCGATCGGGCCGGGGCTTCCGCTCGCGATCGGCGCGGCGATCGCCTCGGGCGCCCGTGCCGTGGCGATCTGCGGCGACGGCGGCATCCTCCTCTCGATCGGCGAACTGGCGGTACTCGCGCAGTACGACGTCCCGGTCACCGTCTGCGTCTTCAACGACAGCTGCTTCGGCGTTCTCAAGGGAATCCAGCAGGCGACCTTCGACGGTCCGCCCGCGAACGTCGACCTCAACGCCCCCGATTTCGTCGCCCTCGCCCAGAGCTTCGGCGTACCGGCGAGCCTGAGCACCTCCGCACGCGAGTTCGACGAACAGTTCACGGCTGCCGCGCGGTCGACCGGCCCGCATCTCATCGAGATCGACATGCACGCGCTGGTACCGATTCGCATCCCGTACGGGTCGGGGGCACCGGACCAGGTGTGAGGACACCGGCCGTCCCGCGTCCTGAATGTTGCGTCCCGCGGCACGCGGGGCGTCCGACCACCAGGGAGAGGCTCTTATGACAACCCCGGCCAGCGGTCCTTCGCGGCCCTACCGCAGCACCGACCCGGCAACCGGCACGGTTGCACGTACGTTCGAGACGGCGAGCGATGAGGAGGTGACCCGGCTGCTCGCGGACGCCGACGACGGCTTCCGGGCATGGCGGGCCACCCCGGTCGCGCACCGGGCGGCCGCCGCCCGGCGGGCGGGCCGGCTCTTCGCGGAGCGGGCGGCGGACCTCGCCGCTCTGGCGACCGCCGAGATGGGCAAGACAGCGGCGGAGGGCCGGGGGGAGGCCGAGTTCAGCGGCTCGATCTTCACGTACTACGGGCGGGAGGGCCCTGGACTTCTCGCGGACCACCCGCTGCCCGGCGTCGAGAGCGGACGCGCCGTGGTTCAGCGGCGACCACTGGGAACGATCCTGGGCGTCATGCCGTGGAACTTCCCGTACTACCAGGTGGCGCGGTTCGCCGCACCCAACCTGGTGCTCGGGAACGCGGTCGTCGTCAAGCACGCGGAGTCGGTGCCCGCGTGCGCGGAGGCGATCGCGGACCTCCTCGCGTATGCCGGCATTCCGCCCGGCGTCTACACGAATGTGTTCGCCTCGCACGCTCAGGTCGAGCGGATGATCGCCGACAACCGTGTCCAGGGCGTCTCGCTGACGGGCTCGGAGCGCGCCGGCGCCGCGGTGGCCGCGGCGGCGGGAGCGAATCTGAAGAAGTGTGTGCTCGAACTGGGTGGCTCCGACCCGTACATCGTGCTGGACAGCGCGGATGTGCGGGCCTCCGCCGACCATGCCTGGCGGACCCGGATGTACAACAACGGCCAGGCGTGCAACTCCAACAAGCGCATCGTCGTCATGGACGGGATCTACGACGAGTTCGTGGAGCGTCTCGTCCGGCGCGTGAACTCCATGACGGCGGGCGGCCCGGCGTCCGACGGTGCCACCGGGTACCCGCCGATGGCCTCGCGCGAGGCCGCCGCGGCGCTCGCCGCCCAGGTCGCCGACGCCGTCGCCCGCGGCGCGACGCTGCACACCGGCGGCGAACTGGCGCCGGCCCCGACCGCGTGGTTCTCACCGGCCGTGCTCACCGGCGTCAGGCCCGGTATGCGCGCCTACGAGGAGGAGTTGTTCGGGCCGGTGCTGGTCGTGTACCGGGTGGGCGGCGAGGAGGAGGCCGTCGCGCTCGCGAACGACTCCGTGTACGGGCTCGGTGCGACGGTCTTCAGCACCGACCGGGACCGGGCCGCCCGGGTCGCCGACCTCCTGGAGGTCGGCATGACGAGTGTGAACGGGGCCGGCCCGGGCGGTGCCGCTGTGCCGTTCGGAGGCGTCAAGCGCTCGGGCTTCGGCCGCGAGCTGGGCGTCCTCGGACTGGAGGAGTTCGCCAACAAGCGGATCGTCACGAGCAGCGGCTGACGCCCGGCCTGACGTGCCGGGCGGACGTGCCGGGCGGGACCGGTCACTCCCGGTCCGTCACTCCCGGTCCGTCACTCCCGTCACGATCGCGTCGACGTCGACCTCGACGAGCATCCGGGGGTCCGCGAGAGCGGCGGCGACACCCGTGGCGGCCGGGAGGATCTCGCCGAACACATCGCCGTGTGCCCGTACGTACTCGTCGATCGCGGCGATGTCCGAGACATACGCGCGGGTGCGGACCACATCCCTGAGCCCCGCGCCGAGCTCACCGAGGGTCGCCTCGATCTTCTCGAACACGAGGATCGACTGCGCGTAGAGATCGCCCGGGGCGTGGATGTCGCCGTTCGGCAGGACCGCCGCGGTCCCGGAGACGTAGACATGGTCGCCGACCCGGCGTCCCCGGGCGTAGCCGCCGGCCGTCTCGTAGGGGCTGTCGGTCCGGTACGTCTGGTTGATCATCGGTTCCTCCATCGATGGACGGACGTCGCTTGTCTGAGTTTGTGAGCATGCGCGCAAGACAGCGTCTGTTAATCAAAAATACTCACCCAGATGGCGCTGTTTCACAGAATGCTGTCCATTTCTGGCCGCTGTCAATCAAATCAACGATTTTCGTTGAAGCCTCATGAATCATGATCTCTGCTTAAGATCGCCGGATCTGTCGTACCTCTTGGCAAATAATCCGCCTCGTGTTACACAATTCTCTCAATCTATCGACTGATTCATGCATCGAGTGTAAATCAACCAGAATCGGGTGATTCGTATGGCAATCCAGACCTCCGAGGCACGGGCGGGTCTTCGCCCCGACGTCGTGAGCTTCCTCGACCGCGTCGGCCCGATGCTCATCGACGGCACATGGGTGGAGAGCATCGACGGCGGGACGCTCGACTCGGTCGATCCACGGTCCGGCCAGGTGATCGCGGCCGTGAGCGCCGGCGGCGCCCAGGACGTCGACCGCGCCGTCGTGGCCGCGCGCCGTGCCCTCACGAGCCCGGCGTGGGCGCGGACGACCGGGGAGCAGCGCGGCCGGCTGCTGTGGAAACTCGCCGACGCGCTCGAAGCGCATGCCGAGGAGTTCGCCCAGCTCGAGGCGATCGACCAGGGCAAGCCCCAGCTCGCCGCACTCGGCGTGGACGTGCCGCTGGCCGCCGGCCAGTTCCGCTTCATGGCCGGGCTCGCCGACAAGATCGAGGGCAAGACGGTCGAGGCGACCGTCCCGTACGCACCCGATGCCCGGTACCACACGTACACGCGTCGCGAGCCCGTCGGCGTCGCCGGCCTCATCATCCCCTGGAACTTTCCGCTCAACATGGCGGCCTGGAAGCTCGCCCCGTCGCTCGCCGCCGGATGCACGGTCGTGCTCAAGCCCGCCGAGCAGACCCCGCTCTCGGCGCTTCGCCTCGCCGAGCTGATCGTCGAGGTCGGCTTCCCGCCGGGCGTCGTGAACGTCGTGCCCGGTCTTGGCGAGACCGCGGGCGCGGCGCTCGCCGCCCACCCGGACGTCGACAAGATCGCGTTCACCGGGTCCACCGAGGTGGGCCGCAAGCTCACCGAGGCCGCCGGCGGCAACCTCAAGAAGCTCTCGCTCGAACTGGGCGGCAAGTCTCCGAACATCGTCTTCGCCGACGCCGACATCGACGCGGCGGTCGCGGGTGCCGCGGCCGGCATCTTCTTCAACAAGGGAGAGGTGTGCAGCGCCGGATCCCGCGTCTACGTCGAGCGGTCGGTGCACGCCGACGTCGTCCGGGGCCTGAGCGACATCGCCGTCTCGATGCCGGTCGGCGACCCGCTCCACGAGGCCACGGCGATCGGTCCGCTCGTCTCGAAGGAGCAGCTCGACCGGGTGACGGCGATGGTCGACGCCGGTGTCCGCGAGGGCGCGAGCGCCGCCAGGTCCCCGCTCGACGGAGCCGGCCCGGGCTACTACTACCCGCCGACCGTGCTCTTCGACGTGCGCCAGGACATGGCGGTCGTGCGGGAGGAGATCTTCGGCCCCGTCGTGGTCGTCCTGCCCTTCGACGACGAGTCCGAACTCGTCGCGCTCGCCAACGACTCCGACTACGGGCTCGCGGCGGGCATCTGGACGAAGGACATCGCGCGGGCGCACCGGGTGGCGGGCCTGATCGAGGCCGGGACCGTCTGGATCAACTGCTACAACGCCTTCAGCGCCGGACTGCCGTTCGGCGGCTACAAGCAGTCGGGCTGGGGTCGCGAGCAGGGCGCCGAGGCGATGGACCTCTACCTGGAGACCAAGACCGTCTGCGTTCAGCTGTGAGTGCCGGGGCCGACGCGACCCGGGCGGCCTGGGCGTCGATCGAGGGCGCGCTGTCGGCCGATCCCTCGGTGGGCTTCAACACGGCCGTCGAGGCGTGCGGCCGCTACGCCGGCGATCCCGGGCGCGTCGCGTTCGTGGTGGCCCACCCCGACCGCGAGGACGAGGTCTGGACCTACGCCCGCCTCGACGACGCGGCCTCGCGTGCGGCCCGCGTCTTCGCGCGGATGGGGCTGCGCCGTGGCGACCGGGTCGCGGGCCTGCTGTCGCGGCAAGCCGAATCGTGGGTCACCGCGCTGGCGGTGTGGCGGTCCGGCCTTGTGTACGTGCCGCTCTTCGGCGGGTTCGCCCCCGATGGGATCGGGTGGCGCATCGAGCAGTCACGGGC
>NZ_JBSGUP010000112.1:0-16568 GCF_053607985.1 Streptomyces sp. NPDC055078 | reverse complement strand
GGTCACGCAGCGGGCCGCCGCCCCCGAGCAGGGTGACACGGCGGACCGGTGTCTGCTGGCCTCGCCCGGCCGCGCGCCAGGTGGTCAGATAGGTGAGTTCCGAGGGGTCCGCGGTCCGTGCCGCCCGGCCGTCCATCGCCGCGTACCCCACGCCGGAGAGGGTGGCGACGGTACGGCCCGACTCGTCCTGGACGAGCGCGTCCACCCGGGGGCCGCTCTCCGTGGCACGCAGCCGGAGCCGGACGGCGGGCCGGGCCGGGGGCCGACCCCGTACCGTGAGCGCGCCCACCGTGGCGACCATCCGCAGTTCCCCCGGCTCCGGCAGCAGGGAGGGGGCGACGGAGAGGACGGCGTCGAGAACCGGCGCCCAGCTGACGCGCTCGGCGGGCGGGATCTCGATATCGGCCGCGAGTTCGCCGCCGCCGCGCCGCAGGCCGTCGATCCGCCACGGGTAGGCCATCGTCGGCACGCCCGCCGCGGCGAGTCCCTCGAAGACGGTCTCCGGCGGAACGGGCGCAAGATCCCGGCCGGCGGGGAACGGCGCTCCCGGTGGCGGCCCATCGGCGCTCCCGGCGGCGGCCGTCGCGTGCGACTGCCACGGGCCGTCCGGCGGCACGTCCGGCCCGGCGGCCCGGTACGCGATCCGCAGTACGCCGTCGGTGTGTGTCACCTGTACGTCGCGGGCGGCACCGACCCGCAGCGGCAGCCGCAGCTCCACATCGGTGAGCACCCGCTCGGACGCACGGTCGTCGGCGCCGTCCCGGCCGGGGCCGCTCCGGTCCGCGCTGTCACGCTCGGGGCCGCCCCCGTCCGCGGCGTCGAGCAGCGTCCGCAGCAGTACGGAGGCAGGCATGATCTCCACACCGTGGATGGTGTGGTTCCCCGGATACGGCCGGTTCTCGCCGGTCAGGGTGGTGTTCCAGACCTCCGAGGCGACCGGGCCCCCGATGGACAGCCGGGGACCGAGCAGGCAGTGGCCGCCGGAGTCGTGCCGGGCCGACCCGGCCGACGCGCCGGGTTCCGGTTCCCGCCAGTGCCGGAGGCGCTGCCAGGCCATCGGCGGCAGGGTCACCAGACCGGCCGTGGGCTGAAGCCTGGCCCAGTCGACCGGGACACCCGCGCAGTGGAGTCCGCCGAGATGGCCGAGCAGGGTGGCGCGTTCGGGCCGGCCGCGCAGCAGCGTGGGAAGCACGGTGCCGTCGACCCCGTCGGCCCGCAGCACCTCGCCGACGGAGTGGGCGACCACGGGGTGCGACGACACTTCGAGGAACACCCGGTGCCCGGCCCCGGCCGCCGCCCGCACCGCAGGCGTGAACAGCACCGGGTTGCGCAGATTCGCGGCCCAGTACGCCCCGTCGCGCGGGACGTCTGCCTGCGGGTCGGACAGGGCCGTGGTGTACAGAGGCACCGCAGGCGGTGCCGGGCGCAGCGGGCCGGCCGCCGCGGCCATCTCGTCGAGCAGCGGGTCCATCTGGGCACTGTGGAAGGCGACATCGGCGGCGACCGGCCGCACCACGACACCGGCGGAGGTCAGCTCGGCGGTGATTTCCCGTACCGCTTCGGGGCTCCCGGAGACGACCGAGGAGACGGGCGAGGCGTCGATGGCCGCCACCACCCCCGGCCGGGCCGCGAGCCGCCGCGCCGTCTCCGCGAAGGGCAGGGCCACCATGGCCATGGCGCCCTGTCCGGCCACCCGGCGCAGTAGCCTGCTCCGCCCGCACACCAGACGGGCCCCGTCCTCGCGGCTCAGCACCCCGGCGGTGACCGCGGCGGCGATCTCCCCGACCGAGTGCCCGATCACGGCCGCCGGCCGCAGCCCGTACGACGTCCAGACCGCGGCCAGGGCCACCTGTACGGCATAGGTCAGCGTCTGGACCCGGTCGACGCGGGTGAGGTCGTCGCCCTCGATCAGCTCACGGGGGGTGCAGCCGATCCCCTGCCCGAACGGCACGGCCAGTTCGTCGATCACCGCGGCGAACACCGCGTCCCCGGCGAGCAGTTCGCGGCCCATACCGGCCCACTGCGCGCCATGTCCGGAAAACACCCACACCGCACCCCGCCCGGCGCCCGGCAGCACCGGACCGGCCGTCAGCTCCGGGACGTCGTCGCCCGCGGCGCAGTGCCGGAGCCCGGCGACGAGGGCCGTCCGGTCGGCGGCGACGATCGCGGCCCGGTGGTCCAGATGGCTGCGGCGGAGCGCCAGCGTGTGCCCGACCCCGGCCAGCGGCTCCCCGCGGCCCGGCCCCTCCAGCCAGTCGGCGAGCCGCCCGGCGCAGGCCCGCAGACCCTCGGGCGCGGCGGCCGACAGGGGGAACACGGCCCCGGCGTCCGGTGCCGGCGCGTCGGCGCCGGTCCCCGGGACGGCGGGCGCCCGCTCCAGGAGAACGTGGGCGATCGTGCCCCCGTAGCCGAAGCCGGAGACACCCGCCCGGGGCGGATGCGTGCCCCGGGGCCAGGGGAGTTGCTCCGAGACGAGCCGCAGCCCCGACGCGGCCCAGTCCACGGCCGGATCGGGTCCGGCGAACACCGGGGTCGGCGGGATGTGCCGGCGGCCCAGCGCCAGCACCGTCTTGATCACACCGATCACTCCGGCTCCCGCCTCCAGATGGCCCACATTGGCCTTCACCGAGCCGACCAGACAGGGCCGGCCGGGGGGACGCCCCGCCCCGTACACCCCCGCCAGCGCCCCGGCCTCGACCGGGTCGCCCGTCGGGGTGCCGGTGCCGTGGGCCTCCACATAGTCGACCGTGCCCGGCTCGATGTCCGCCGCCCGGCAGGCGCGCGCCAGCAGATGCCGCTGCGCCTCGCCCGACGGCGCCATGATCCCGTTGGTGCGGCCGTCCTGGTGGACGGCGCTGCCCAGCACCACCGCGAGCACCCGGTCACCGTCGCGCCGCGCGTCGGCCAGCCGCTTGAGCACCAGCACCCCGCACCCCTCACCGCGCCCGTAGCCGTCGGCGGCGGCGTCGAACGGTTTGCACCGGCCGTCGGGCGACGTCGCTCCGGCGGCGTCGAGCGAGGCGGTCATCCCGGGGGCGATGACGAGATTCACACCGCCCGCCAGCGCGAGGTCCCCCTCCCGCCGCCGCAGGCTCTGGCACGCCAGATGGACGGCGGCCAGGGAGGACGAACAAGCGGTGTCGAGGGCGATACTGGGGCCCCGGAGATCCAGCGCGTACGACACGCGGTTGGCGGCGGCGCAGTACGCGGCCCCGATCGCCGTCCACGCCTCCACCCGGGGCAGGTCCTCCAGCAGCCGCCGCCCGTAGTCGTCGCTGCCGATACCGGTGAACACCCCCGTGTCCGAACCGGCGAGCGTGTGCGGCGGCACCCCCGCGTCCTCCAGGGCCTGCCAGCTCACCTCGAGCAGCAGCCGGTGCTGCGGGTCCATCAGCTCGGCCTCACGGGGCGAGAGCCCGAAGAACTCGGCGTCGAAGTCCCCGACGTCCGCCAGGAACGACCCGGAACCGGTCGTCCGCCGCAGCAGCCCGGCGAGCCCCGGCCCCGACTCGCGGTAGGCCCGCCACCGCTCCTCGGGGATCGGACCCGTCGTGTGCCCCCCGGCGCACAGGAGTTCCCAGAGACCGTCGGGGGTGTCGATGCCGCCCGGCAGCCGACAGCCCATGCCGATCACCGCGACCGGCTCCTCGCCGGTGCGCCGCCCGTTGTCTCCTCGGGAGTCTTCCATCGCGAACCCTTCCCCTCCTGGACCGTGCTCGTCGGCGGTGGACGCGCGTACCCGCGTGCCGAGCCTGTCGCACCGCCCCGGTGGCGGCCCCGGAGCCCGCCCCAGCCCCGACCCCAGGAGGGCGGCGCCGCACCGGCGGCCGGTGCGCGTTCTGGGGTCTTCACGGGGGCGGGCAGTGCCCGTGCGTACCCAGACTCGGGCGCAGGGCGGGCCGTGTCCGCAGGTGCCCGGTCCGCGACCGAGGATGGTGCAGTGTATGGAGACACCGGGACTATTCCTGACCGGGTTCGGCAGCTACTTCCCGGAGCGGCGGCTCAGCGTCGGCGACGCGATAGCGCAGGGGCTGTGCGACCGGGAGACCCTGGAGTTCGGCTGGCACGGCGCGTACATCGCCGGTGACATGCCGGCCCCCGAAATGGCCGTGTTCGCGGCGAACGAGGCGCTCGCGCGGTCGGGCCATGAGCCGCGGGACATCGACGTCCTGCTCTACGCCTTCGCGCACCACCAGGGTCCTGACGGCTGGTGCCCGCCGCAGTACGTCCAGCGGCACACGGTCGGACACCGCGCGCTGGCCCTCGGCGTCGGCCCCAGCTGCAACGCCATGATGCTGGGCTTCGAGGTGGCCGCGAACTTCCTGCTGGCCGCGCCCGGCCGGGCGGCGGCACTGGTGGCCACCGCCGACAACTTCGGGACACCCGTGTTCGACCGCTGGCGCTCGAACCGTGCCATGGTCACCAGCGACGTGGCGTCCGCGGTCGTCGTCTCGCGCCGCCCCGGCTTCGCCCGGCTGCTGTCCGTGGGCTCCGTCAGCCGCCCCGACCTGGAGGAACTGAGCCGGGGCGACGAGCCCCTCTTCCCGCCGAGCTGCACCACGGGCCGCATGATGGACTTCGAGGCCAGATTCGCCAGTTACGAGGGGGACCTGCTGGCCCTCGCCACCCGGACCGTCGGCGAGGTGTACGGCGAGGCCATGGACCGGGTACTGGCCGAAGCGGGCATCGCGAAGGCGGACATCACCCGGGTCGTCCACCAGATAGCCGGCGCCGAGCAGCATCTGAAGCTCCAGCTCGCGCCGCTCGGCTTCACCCTGGAGCACGGGCTGCTGGAGTTCGGCCAGGAACTCGGCCGTACCGGCGCCAGCGACCAGCTCCTCGAACTGATCCACCTCCTCACCACCGGCGCGGTCGGCCCCGGGGACCATGTGCTGTTCCTCGGCGGCGGCCCCGGGCTGGTCGTCACCTGCGCCGTGGTGGAGATCCTGGAACGGCCGGTCTGGTGCGGCTGAACCGGGTGTACCGCCGGGTCCGCACCGGCGGACGCGATCGTGCCGACGTGATCGCGAAGTACCTGGCCGGATGCGGGTGTTTCTCCCTCGGCGCGTACCTCTTCATCGTGTCGGAACTGGGCACCGACCCGCTGGACGTGTTCGCGCTGGGGCTCGCCCGGCACATACCGGTGACCATCGGACTCGCCCAGTTCGGGGTGGCGCTGCTCTGCGTGGCCGCCGTCGCCCTGTGGACCCGGCGCCGCCCCCTCCTCTCGCCCGTCCTGACCTTCTTCCTCTGCGGCAGCCTCATCGACCTCCAACTGTGGTCACAGTGGGCGCACCGGCTGCCGGCGCCCGGCTACGTCACCCTGGTGACGGCGACCCTCTGCTGCGCCTACGGGTCGGCACTGATCATCATGAGCGGCCTGGGCATCCGCGCGATGGACCTGGTGGCGATCCAGGCCCTCCGGAGCTGGGGTCTGCCCTTCTGGGCAGGCAAGGGCGCGCTGGAGGGGGTGCTGCTCCTCGCCGGATATCTGATGGGCGGGCCCGTCGGCGTCGGTACCGTGTTCTTCCTCGTCGGTGTGGACCTGCTCATCCAGCCGATGATCCGGCTGAACGAGCGGTCGCTGCGGATCGCGAACCACGGCATGCCGGAACCGGCGTCCTCCTCCTGACCGTCACGGAACGAGTGTGGACACGAGGTCGCCGGACAGCAGCCGCAGGAGCCGGGCCCGCGCCGTGTGCGGGAAGAAGTGGCCGCCGGGCAGCAGGCGCACCGTGCTGCCGCCGGTGGTCAGCTCCCCCCAGGCGGTCAGTGCACCGGCCCGGGTCTCGGTGTCGTCGACGCCGCCGTAGACGGAGACCGGGCAGCCGAGCGGCCGGCCCGCCCGGAACCGGTAGGTCTCCAGCATCGTGACGTCGGCGCGCAGCACCGGCAGGAACAGCCGCCGCATCTCCGGGTCGTCGAGCACCTCTTTCGGCACGGCGCGGTAGCGGCGGTGCAGGGTCTCCAGGAACGCGTCGTCGGGAAGCCGGTGGACGGCGCTCGTGTGGTGCCCCGACTGGGGCGCGGCACGGCCCGATACGGCGAGCAGGGACGCGCGCAGACCCCAGCGGGCCTCCAGGGCACGGACCGTCTCCAGGGCGATGAAGGCGCCCAGACTGTGCCCGAAGACCGCGAACGGCCCCTGGAGCCGGGCCGCGAGAGCCTCGGCGGCATCGGCGGCCAGCGCTGTGAGATCGGTGGCCGCCGGCTCCCGCATCCGGGAGTCACGGCCGGGCAGACGCAGCGTCCACTGCTCCACCCCCGGCGGCAGCAGCGCGCTCCAGCCGTGGAACGCGGCGGCGCCGCCCCCGGCATAGGGGACACACACCAGCCGCAGCCACACGTCCGGCAGCACTTCGGGCCGCAGCACCCACCGGTCGTACAGGGGTGGGCGGACAGCGGATTCAGCCGTCACCGGGCCGCCCCACCACCACACAGGAGAGGGTGTAGCCGCTGCGCCGGGCCCGCTCGGCGCTGTAGCCGGTCAGCGGAAACACATGGGTGCGCAGCGCGGTCACACCGCAGCCGGCCACGAAGCCGAAGAATTCCTCCGGTGTGCGCCACAGATAGATGTGGTCCGGGGCCGGGCTGTTGACCGGAACATTGAGGAAGATACGCCCGTCCGGCCGGGTCATCCGGCACAGTGAACGCAGGATCTCGGCAGGCTCCTCGACATGCTCAAGGAGTTCGCTGGCCACCACCAGGTCGAAGGGCTCGGTCACCCGGGGCGCACGGATGTCGTGCTGTTCGAGCCGTACGTCCGCCGCGCCGAGGCACTCCAGACTGCGGCGGGTGAACGCCACACTCACCTCGCTGATGTCCCAGCCGTTGAGGTCGGGGACCCGGTGCCGCGCCGCGAGGGCGAGCAGCAGCCCGTGCCCCGGGCCGGCCTCCAGGAGCCGGCCGCGCTGTCCGCGGCGGCGCAGGAACTCGGCGACGTAGACATCCATGACCCGGGCGTGGTTGTGCCAGAGCACCTGCGACAGCAGCAGTCCGCGCATATAGCGCGCCATGTACGAGCCGGACAGATATCCGGCGGCGTCGACCTCGGCGAAGGTGGCGTGCCGGTACCGCCCGTGCCGCCGGAAGAACTCCTCCTCCGCGAGGAAGGTCTCGCACATCCAGCGGTAGTCCGACACCGCACCGTCGAGATCGCCGCCCACCAGCCGGTGCACCAGCCGTGCCACCGACTCGCACGACCGCAGCCGGTCGGCGCTCTCGGCCCCGAAGCGGGTGGTGAGAAAGCCCCGGTGCTCCGGCCACAGCTCGACCACCCTGGACACGATGCCGGAGAGCGCGCCGCTGCCGGGCCCCGCCGCCGGGATGATCGTCCCGGCCGGTGTCCGGCCCGGCAAGGGCGTCATACGGGCGGCCTCCCTCCGCACCCGGACCGCGGTGACCTACGCCCGGACCGCGGTGACCAGCGCATAGCCGTACTCCGGGGGGACGGAGTCGGTCTCCATCGTCTGGTTGAACATCTCCTCGCCCATGATCTGGACCGCCTCGTCCCGGTGTTCCTCCAGCTTCGCCCGCATCTCCCGCCGGGAGCTGTCCGTGCCGCGGGTGCGGGCCGTCACATCCGTGATGTCCAGCGGAGTGAACCCGGTCCCTTCGAGCAGCCCCCGGTATGCGTCGAAGCCGATCGCGGTGATCATTCCCCGGTAGGCCAGCTCGCTCCCCGGCTGCTGGAACATGTCCGCGAGGACGAGCCGGGAGCCGGGCCGCAGGACCCGGGCGATCTCCCGCAGCACCTGGACCTTGTCGGGCATGTGCAGCAGCGACTCCACCGCCCAGGCGGCGTCGAACGAGGCGTCGTCGAAGGGCAGCGCCGCGGCGTCGGCGTACGCGAACCGCACCCGGTCCGCCAACTCCGCCCCGGCGGCCCGCTCGGTGGCCCGCCCCACCTGGTGCCGGCTGATCGACACCCCGACGACCCGCACCTCGTGGGCCCTCGCGAGCGTGATCGCCGGCTGCCCGACCCCACAGCCCACATCGAGCACCCGCTGGCCTGGGCGGGGGTCGAGCCGGCCGATCAGCTGCCGGGTGAGCTGTTCCGTCGCGGCCCCCAGCGTCGCCGGGTCCCGCTCGTCGTGCCAGTACCCGACGTGCAGATTGCCGTCCCAGATATCGGTGAACAGATCGGTAAACCGGTCGTAGTACTTGCCGATCTCGTCGGAACTGGCCTGTGGCGCCGATGCCATCGCCGTGATCCTTTCCATGTCGGTGTACGCGGTACGCGGATGTCCGGACTCGTACGGAGGTCAGCGCCCGGTGGGGGTTGGCAGGAGCACCGGCAGGCTCGCCAGGCCCACGACGAACGGGGGCACCGCGTGGGTGACCTCGCCGTCCGGGTCCAGCCGCACATCCGGATACCGCCGGAACAGGGTGTCGAGCAGGATGCGGGTCTGCAGCCGGCCGAGCGACGCCCCGATGCAGTGGTGGATGCCGTGGCCGAAGCCGAGATGGCGGTTCGGGCTGCGGTCGATGTCGAAGACCTCGGGGTGGCCGAACTGCCGCTCGTCCCGGTTGGCGGAGGCGAAGGACACCTGCACCATCTGCTTCTCGGGGATGGTCTGCCCGCCCAGCGACACCTCGGCCGTCGTCATCCTGAGGCCGATGGACAGAATCGTCCGGCACCGCAGCGACTCCTCCACAACGGCCGGCAGCAGGCCGCGGTCCTTGCGCACCCGGGCCATGGTCTCCGGATGGGCGTCCAGCAGCTGGACGGAGTGGGCGATCGCCATGGTCGTGGTGACATGACCGGCGTTGAACATCGCGTTCGCGAACTTGACGATGTCGTCCTCGGTCAGCCGCTCACCGTCGATCTCGGCGGTGGCCAGCATGCTCAGCATGTCGTCGCCCGGGTGCCTGCGGCGGGCGCGCAGCTGGGCGCGCAGATAGTCCAGCACCTCGGTGAACAGGCTCGACATGTCCGTACCGAACGACTCGTCCTCGAAGTCGGACCGGCCGAAGGACATCATCCGGCGGGTCCACCGCAGAAAGAGGTCCAGATCCTGCGCGGGCAGGTCCAGCAGGTCCAGGATCACCATCACGGGGAACGGGTAGGCGATGTCGTTCACGAGGTCCGCGCGGCCCGTCTCCGGGACCGATGCGATGAGATCGTGCGCGATCCGGGTGATCCGCGGCTCCAGCTCCGCCACCACACGGCCCGAGAACGCCTTTCCGATCAGGGCGCGCATCTGGTGGTGACGCGGCGGGTCGGTGTTGGGCAGACTCTCCAGCCCCGTCTCGCAGCCTGCCATCCTCGGCCACTCGGACGAGAACGTGGCCGGGTCCGCGAGGACCCGCGCGACATCGTCGTACCGGAAGACCTGCCACATCCCGGCCGACGGATCGAAGCGGACCGGGTGGCTCTCCCGCATCCGGCGCCACCACTCGTACACGGCCGGATCGTTGACCCCCGGCTGTGGACCGGGCGATGCTTCGTCGGTCATTCCCTCGACCCTTCTGGCGCTTGTCCCGGACTCACCGGCGGACCCGATGGACTACCAGGCTGGTCAGCGGGCGCACGCGGCACCCCAGGGGCATCACCGGCCCCGACCCCAGGCAACCGCGTGCGGCGGGCGGGACCCGCCCCGCTGGGGTGCGCCCCGGGGGCGTCACCGGTGCGGGCGGCGCCGGGCGCCCCGCAGACTCGGCCAGGCCGCGGACGCTGACGGGCAGTCCGGCGGGATCGGCGGGTGCTGTGTGACGCGGTGATGTGTGTTCCGTGAGTGGTGTGTTCCGTGAGTGGTGTGTGATGCGGTGATGTGTGTTCCTCGGGTGCTGTGTCATGCGGGTGCCGTGAGATCCGTGAGATCCGTGAGATCCGTGAGTGCTGTGAGATCCGTGAGTGCTGTGAGTTCCGTGAGTTCCGGGAGAAGAGGGGCACCCATGGGAACCAGTCGCAGGGGCTTTCTGCGGGCAGGCGCGCTCGCCGGTCTGGCGCTGCCCTTCGGCGCC
Organism: Streptomyces sp. NPDC055078; assembly: GCF_053607985.1. Classification (NCBI taxonomy): domain Bacteria; kingdom Bacillati; phylum Actinomycetota; class Actinomycetes; order Kitasatosporales; family Streptomycetaceae; genus Streptomyces; species Streptomyces sp. NPDC055078. The sequence goes on along the minus strand of NZ_JBSGUP010000112.1, from coordinate 6,602 downwards.
GCGTGCGGCGGTGACGACGGCCGCACCACGGCCCGGCCCCGTGCCACCGGAACCGCGCCCCGCCGCGGCGGCCGGCTGCGCGCGGCGCTCACCGGCAGCGGATCCGCCGAGAGCCTGCACCCCCTCACCGGGGCCAGCCCCGTCGACTTCGCGCGGAACCGGGCCGTCTACGACCCGCTGTTCACCGAGATCGACGGCAGGACGGCGCCCCGGCTCGCCACCTCGGCGACAGTGGCACCGGACGGGAAGTCGTTCCGGCTCGCGCTGCGCGAGGGCGTGCGCTGGCACGACGGGAGCCCCTTCGGAGCGCGGGACGTCGTCTTCACGCTCCGCACGCTCGACGCGCCCGGATTCCCCTTCCCCAACGACGCCCTCACCTACATCGACGTACCGAGGATCAAGATCACCGGCGACCGCACCCTCACCCTGCCGCTGAAACGGCGGCTGGGAGATCCCGCGACACTGCTCGCCACCGCGCAGGTGTACATCATCAAGGACGGCACCCGCACCTTCGAGGCGGGGACGGCCCTCGGCACCGGGGCGTTCCGCGTCAGCGACTTCGAGCCGGGGCGTTCGGCGACGCTCAAGCGCTTCGACGACCACTGGGACGGCGCACCCCACCTGGACGAACTGGTCTTCCTCTCCCTCGCCGACCCCCAGGCCCGGGTGAGCGCGGTACGGGCCGGCCAGGCGGACTTCGCGGCCGACATCCCGTACACGGCGGCCGAGACACTCAAGGGCGGGGGCGCCCGCAGGCCGGACATGGTGGTGCACACGGCGGGAGCCGACGAGCGCACCGGCTACGGAGTGGTCCTCAACGCGACCAAAGCCCCGTTCTCCGACCCTCGCGCCCGGCTGGCCATGCGGCTCGCCGTGGACCGCGAGGAACTGGTGGAGACCATTCTGCTGGGCCACGGGGTACCGGGGAACGACCTGTACGGCGCGGGCTCGCCCTACTTCGAGGACCGCGAACCGCCCCGCCGCGATGTCGCACGGGCCCGCCGGCTGCTGCGGGACGCGGGCGCCGAGAACACGGACATCGTCATCCGCAGCGCCGAGACGGAGAACGGCGTCACCGCCTCGGTGACCGTACTCGCCCAGCAGCTCAAGGAAGCCGGGATCACCGTCCGGCCCGAGATCGTCACCCCGGCAGAATTCTCCGATCTGAAGGCGATGGCCCGGGCGGACGCCGTGACCCTCACCCTCGGCGCGTACCCCCTGCAGACCATCTACCCGCGGCTGGCGCTCGTGCCCTCGCTCACGCTGGACGACGCCGAGCTGAAGGCAGCGCTCGGCGACTCCTTCGCGGCGACCGGCGAAGCGGGCCGCGCCAGGGCCTGGCGGACCGCGCAGAACGTGATGCTCGACCGGGGCAACGCCGTGGTCTGGGGCAACGCCGACACCCTGAGCCTGGCACATCCCGATGTACGCGGGGCCCTGCCGTGGGGCGGCGCCAAGTACCCCTACCTGGGCAAGGCATGGCTCGCGTGAGCGCCCTTCACAGCGGCCGGACGCTGCTGCGGTACGTGGTGCGCCGGCTGTGCCTCAGCCTGGTGCTGCTGGTGCTGCTGAGTGTCGTCGTCTTCGCCGGTGTCGATGTCCTGCCCGGTGACGCGGTGTCCGGCCGCGCGGGCGGGGCGCTCACCCCCGAGCAGATCGCGGACATCCGGCAGCAACTCGGGCTGCGGCGGCCGCTGATCGAGCGGTACGGGCGCTGGGCCGGCGGCCTGCTCCACGGAGACCTGGGGACATCGCTGGTCAGCGGGCGGCCCGTGGGCTCCCTGATGGGCCGGCAGCTCGGGAACTCGGTGCTGCTGGCGCTGCTGACCGTGCTGGTCGCGGCCCCCCTGTCGCTCGTCCTGGGGATGTGGGCGGGGGCCCGGCGCGGCCGGCCCGCCGACCGGGTGGTGTCGGCGGCGGCGATCCTGCTCGTGGCGTTCCCCGAGTACGTCTTCGCCGGCGCGCTGGTGCTGATCTTCGCCATCGGACTGGACTGGCTGCCGGCCGTGTCGCTCGTCCCGCCGGGGGACAGCCCGCTCCAGCACCCCGACCTGCTCGTGCTCCCCGTACTGAGCCTGGTCCTGCTCTCCCTCGCGTACGCGGCGCGTGTCGTCAGGGCGGCCACGGCCGCGGCGCTGCGCGAACCGCACGTCGAGAGCGCCCGGCTCAACGGGCAGCGCGAGACGGTCCTGCTGCGCCGTGCCGTCCTGCCCGCCGTCCTGCCGGTCGCCGCGCAGATCTGGTGCGTCCTCGGGGTCGGTCTGGTCGGCGGCGCGATCCTGGTCGAGCGCGTCTTCGGCTATCCCGGCGTCGGGGAACTGCTCGTCAACTCGGTACGCGGGGGCGATCTGCCCGTCGCCCAGGCGCTCGCGATGGTGCTCGGGGCCGCCATGCTGGTCGCCCTGCTCGTCGCCGACCTCGTCGTCGTCCTGATGACACCCCGCCTGCGCACGGAGGCGGTATGAAGTCCGCACCCGGCCGGAGCGTCCCCGGTCTGCTCGCCGCGCTGGTGCTGTGCGCCGTCGGCGGCCTTGCCGTCGCCGGGCCATGGCTCGCGCCGTACGGTCCCGACGCGATGGTGGGACCGCCGTACACCGCACCGGGCGCCGTCGACGGTGCCTGGCTGGGCACCGACCAGCTTGGCCGGGACGTACTGTCCCGCGCGCTGCACGGCGGGCGCTCAGTGGTGCTGACCGGACTGCTGACCACGGCCCTGAGCTGTCTGCTCGGAGCCGTCTGGGGCATCACCGCCGCACTGCAGGCCACCCGTCGCCGCTGGGCCGACGCGCTGCTGAGCCGGCCGCTCGACGCGATCGCGGCGCTGCCGCCGATTCTGCTGCTGCTCGTTCTGCTCGCCGCGGCACCGGGGCGGCCGGCCGTGGTACTGGCCGTCGTCGTCGCCGGGCTTCCGCTGACCGCGCGGATGCTGCGCGCCGCGGCGCTGCAGATGGTGCAACGGGCCCATGTCGAGGCCGCGGTGGCGCGCGGCGAGCGGCTGCCGTGGCTCGTCGGCCGGGAGGTGCTGCCGCTGGTGGCGGGCCCCCTGCTGGCCGACGCCGGGCTGCGCTTCGTCCAGGCGGTGTATCTGATCGTCGCCGCGGGCTTCCTGGGCCTGGGCACCGGCGACAGCGACTGGGGGCTGATGATCACCGAGTCCCTGCCGGGCGCGGCTCTTCAGCCCTGGGCCCTCGCCGTGCCGATCGCGCTGGTCGCGACGCTGGCCACGGCCGTGAATGTGTTCTCCGACGAGTCGGCCAAACGGTTGCGGACGGTGGTGGCATGAACGACCCGACGGCCTCGGCGGCCCCGTCAGTTCCGACCTCCGTGGCATCCTCCGGACCTGCGGCGGCTCCTTCGGCTCCCTCGGCTCCCTCGCCTCTCCCGGCTCCTTCGGCCGCCGCCGGTCTGCTGTCCGTCGAGGGCCTGGTCGTTGCGGCCGGCGGCCGGACCGTACTGGACGAGGCGGCATTCGTGCTGCGGTCCGGGGAGTGCGTGGGCGTGTGCGGGGTGTCCGGCTCCGGCAAGACGACGCTGGGCATGGCCGTCCTCGGCCACCTACGCGACGGGATGCGCCGCGTCTCGGGACAGGTACGGGTGCGGGGCGAGCCGGTGTTCCCCGTACCGCCCCGACGGCTGCGCGGACATACCATCGGGTATGTGTCGCAGGACCCCGGCTCGGCGCTGAACCCGCACCGCAGAGTGGGGGCGATGCTGCGGGACGCCCTCGGTGACGGCGCTGTCGCGGCCGGTGCTTCCGCGTCGGGTGCCGAGGCGGCCGGTGCTCCCGCGCTGGATGCTGCGGCGGCCGGGGCTCCCGCCCCAGCCGTGACGACTGCCGGTGCTCCCGCCCCGGGCGCGGAGGTGACCAGGGCTCCCGGCCCCGCCGAACTCCTCGGCCAGGTCGGCCTGCCCGGTGACCCGGCGTTCGCGCGGCGCTTCCCGCATCAGCTTTCGGGCGGCCAGCGGCAGCGGGTCGCCCTCGCGCTGGCACTGGTCCGCAGCCCGTCGATGCTGGTGCTCGACGAGCCCACCACCGGGCTCGACGCCCTGAGCAAGGCCGAGGTGCTGGCCGAGCTGGGGCGGATCAACGCCACCGGGGTGGCGATGCTGTGGATCAGCCACGACCTCGCCGCACTGGCCGGCGCCGTCACCCGGCTCCTGGTGCTGGAGGCGGGCCGCACGGTCGCGGACGGTCCGGTGGAGGAGGTGCTCCGTGACCAGCGGTGGCCCGCCGCCGGGCGGCGCTCCACCGGACGACCCGTCACCGCGCCGCCCCCGGCGCCCCCGCCGACCGGTTCCGCACCGCAGTCCGGCGCGGGCGCGGGCGCGGGCTCCGGTTCCGGCTCCGGCTCCGGCTCCGGCTCGGGCTCCGGCTCCGCGCCGCGGCCGGCGCTCGCCGTGCGCGGACTCGTCGCCGGGTACGGCCACCGGCCGCCGACGCTGCGCGGGATCGGCCTCACCGTGTCACCGGGCGAGTGCGTCGCGGTGCTCGGAGTCTCCGGGGTGGGCAAGACGACGCTGGCCCGCTGTATCGCGGGGCTGCACCGGCCCGCGCAGGGGCGTACGGAGCTGGCGGGGGAGACCCTGGCGGCGGACGTACGCAGCCGCAGCCGCGGCCAGCGCGCCCGGATACAACTGGTCGCACAGGACCCGGCCGAGGCGCTGCACCCCAGCCAGTCGGTCGAAACGGCGATCGCCCGGCCGCTGCGCGTGCTGCGGGGACTGAGGGGTGCCGCGGCGGGCGACGAAGTACGGCGGCTGCTCGACGCCGTCCACCTGGAGCCCGCTCACGCCGGCAGGCTGCCGCGGGAGTTGTCGGGCGGTCAGCGGCAGCGGGTCGCGCTCGCACGGGCACTGGCCGCGCAGCCCGATGTGCTGATCTGCGACGAGGTGACCTCCGCGCTGGACACGGCGACCCAGGCCGCGATCCTGGCACTGCTCGGCGACCTGCGCCGCACCCGGGGTCTGGCCACCCTCGTCATCACCCACGACCTGGCCGTCGCCGGGTCCGTGGCCGACCGGCTGCTGGTGCTGTCCGGCGGCGAGATCGTGGAGTCGGGGACGGTGGAGGCCGTACTCCGGCAGCCGGTGAGCGAGATCGGGCGACGGCTGCGCCATGCCGTACCCCTCCTGCTGGACCAGCGGGAGCGGCGCCCTCCCGAACCGCCCGCCGGGCCGGTGGTCATCCGGAGGGAGTGATCCCGGCGTGTCCGCCCCGCCCGGCACCAGGTTCCGTCCCCCGCCCGGCGCCAGGTTCCGTCCCCGGCGCCACGTTCCGTGCTCAGCACCAGGTTCCGTACCCGGCACCACGTCCCGTGCTCAGCACCACGTCCCGTCCCGTCCATGCGGCCACCGGCCGCGGTCCCTGAGAGGGCTCATGTCCGAGTCGGAGATCACCGCCCGCCCGCCCTTCTGGGCCGATGGCGGAGAAGCGCTGCACGCCTGGTTCGACACCATGCGCGAGTCCCACCCGGTTCTGTGGGAGGAGGAGTCGGGGACCTGGCAGGTGTTCGGGTACGACGACGCGCTGACCGTGCTGTCGGACCCGGCCGCCTTCTCCAACGAGCGGCTGCGGCGGCTCATGCCCGCCAAGGACCTGGTCAAGGGGAACCTCGGCCTGATGGACCCGCCCCAGCACCGCCTCCACCACGAGCTGATCGGCCAGGCGTTCTCCCGGCGTGCCGTGGCCGGGCTGGCATCCGGCATCACAGCCGTGGCCGACCGGCTGCTCGATGTGGCGGTGGAGTCCGGTGAGTCGGACGTCGTCAGCGAGATCGCCGGCCCGCTCGCCCTGACCGTGATCGCCGACCTGATCGGATTCCCGCTCGCCGACCGGCCCGTGCTCAAGCGGTGCGCGGACGCGCAGACGGGTCTGGACGCGGGCAACCCCATCGACGGTGACTTCGTCCGGGCCCGTGAGGAGTCCCTCGCCGAGCTGCTCGACTATCTGCGCGGACACATCCTGCGGCGGCGCTCGGCCCCGCAGGACGATCTGACCAGCCGGCTGGCACTGGCGCAGACACAGGGGCGGGTGCTGCCCGACGACGTCATCGCGGACTTTCTGGTCACGCTGCTGATGGGGGGCATCCTCACCACCAGAGGGATGATGGGCAACACCGTCGTGAGCCTGCACGAACACCCCGGGATGCTGCCCGCGCTGGCCGCGGACCCCGCGCTGGTCCCGGCCGCGGTGGAGGAGGTGCTGCGCTTCAGGCCGTCGGCCCTCGGGACACTCCGGGTGAGCACCAGGGAAGTAGTGCTCGGCGGCCATTCCATTCCCGCCGATCAGCTCATCATGATCGCGATCCTGTCGGCGAACCGGGACCCCCGCCGGTTCCCCGGCCCCGGCCGGTTCGACCTGCGCCGCAGCCCGAACCGGCATCTGACGTTCTCCCACGGCATCCACTTCTGTCTGGGGGCGCAGCTCGCCCGGCTGGAGATCCAGATCCTGCTGCGGCGGCTGGTGGAACGGTGCCGCGAGGTGGGGATCACGGATCTCTCCTGGCTGCGCACGCAGGGGCTCACCTCGCCCGAACGGCTGGTGGCCTCGTTCCGGCCGAGGTAGCGCCCCCGCCCGCCCCGAGCGGTCGGGGCGGACGGGG
>NZ_JBSGUP010000111.1:0-16614 GCF_053607985.1 Streptomyces sp. NPDC055078 | reverse complement strand
GCCCAGGTCCAGCCGTCGTACGACCTCCACCAGCAGGGGGTCGGGCTCGGCGCGCACCGCCCGGTCCAGCGCCACCCGCTCCAGCTCGGCCACCGGGTCCGCCGCCGCGTCGATCCGTTCGGTGAGCCGCCGCGCCTCGGCCCCGCCCCAGATGTCCGCGAGCCCGATCCGCTGATCCCGGACCTCGTGCGCCGCCACCCCCAGCAGCGCGGGCCCGGTCCCCGGCGCGAACCGCACCCCGGCAATGCGGGGCCCCGGGACCGGCCCGGGGGCCTGTGCATGGGTGTCGGGCCCGGCGACGAAGAGGCCGCCGGGGGTCCAGAGCAGGTCCATACAGCCGTCGGGGAGGACGGCACGGGTCCGGGCGCCACGGTGCTGCCACAGCACCGCGCCCTCGACCCGCGACGCCCGCTCCTCGTACACACCCCCGAGGCTAACGCCCCCACGCCGCCCGCCCGGGAGCGGTCCGGCTCGCGCCCCCCGCGCCGCGCCTACTCCTCCTGACTGGGCGGGCGGTCCGGCGGGGACTTGTGGTTGTCGCGGCTGGTGTGGAGGCGGGCCCTCACATCGTCCGGAGGCAGAAAGCGCGACCAGCGTTCGGGGAACTCGGACGGCATGTCCCCCGAACCCCCGTCGTCGTCCTCATCATCATCGTCATCGTCGTCGTCGTCGTCGCGGAAGAGATGCGCCGCCCGCGCCCGCGCCAGCACCTCCGCCGCCTGGGCCGCCCGTACCCGCTCGTTCGCCGCACGGGCCGCCGCCGTGGCCACCGACGGCCAGACGCGGTCGATCGCGGCGTTCACGGCGGCGCCGACCAGGACCGCGAACGCGGAGATGCCGATCCAGAGCAGGACCGCGATGGGGGCGGCGAGCGAGCCGTAGATGGTCGGCCCCTCGACCGTACTGGTCAGATAGACCCGCAGCAGAAGACTCCCGAGCACCCACATCCCGAGGGCCACCAGCGCCCCGGGCACGTCCTCGATCCAGGGCGAGCGCACCGGTACCGAGACGTGGTAGAGCGTGGTCAGGAAGGCGATGGAGAGCAGGCTCACCAGCGGCCAGTACAGGATGGCGACCACTTCCGTGCCCCAGGGCATCAGCTCCACCACCCGGTCGGGCCCGACCACCGCCAGCGGCAGGACCACCGCGCCGATGAGCAGCGCGACGAGGTAGAGCAGAAACGCGAGCAGCCGGGTGGCGACGATGCCGCGCTGCCCGTCGAGGCCGTACATCACCGTGATCGTGTCGATGAAGACGTTCACCGCGCGCGACCCCGACCACAGGGCGATCGCGAAACCGATGGAGATGAGGTCCGGCCGGCCGCCGTGGGTGACATCCTCCAGCAGCGGCCTGGCGATCTGATTGACGCCGCGCTCGGACAGCACGGTCCCGACCGCGTTGAGGATGTTCTTCTCGATCGAGGCGACGGTGGTGGTGTCGGTCCAGTCGTCAATGTAGCCGAGGAGGCCGATCAGCCCCAGCATCAGCGGCGGCAGCGACAGCAGGGTGAAGAACGCGGCTTCGGCCGCGAGGCCGAGGATCCGGTACTCGATGCACGAATTGACCGTGTCCTTCAGCAGCAGCCATGTCATCTTCCGCTTGGATACGTTGCGGTAAAGGACTCGGGCCCGGTGGAGCCTGCCCGACGGCCGCTCGGGTGTTTCATTTGCTGCCTGCACCTCCTTACCGTATCGGCATGGCAGCCACCACTCACACCGTGACCAATCAGGCTCCGCCCCTGGTGGGGTACGACGTCTACACCGCCGACCGCGCCCTTGGGGAGGCCGTGGAACGCCATGTCCCCACCGGCCTCCTCGACGAGGTGCGAGGGGAGCTGAGCGAACTGGGCCGGACTTCCGGTTCGGCCCAGGCACAGGGCTGGGGGACCCAGGCCAATGAGCATCCGCCGAAGCTGCGGACGCACGACAGGTACGGCAACCGGATCGACGAGGTCGAGTTCCATCCGGCCTGGCACCGGCTCCTCGGCCATGCCGTCACCTCGGGGCTGACGAACGCCTGGGGCCGGCCGGCCGGGCATGTGCGGCGCGCGGCCGGGTTCCTGGTCTGGTCGCAGGTGGAGGCCGGGAACGGCTGTCCGGTGTCGATGACCCACGCCGCCGTGCCCGCGCTGCGCACCGACCCGGCGCTGGCGGCCGAGTGGGAGCCCCGGCTGACCTCGCGGATCTACTCCCCCGAGCTGCTGCCGCCCGCGTCGAAGAGCGGAAACCTCGTCGGGATGGGGATGACGGAGAAACAGGGCGGCAGCGACGTCCGGGCCAATACGACGGCCGCCAGACCGCTGGACGGCGAACGCGCGTCCGGGACCGGGGAGTACGTCCTCACCGGCCACAAGTGGTTCTGCTCGGCGCCCATGTCCGACGCCTTCCTCGTCCTCGCGCAGGCGCCGGGCGGGCTGACCTGCTTCCTGGTGCCGCGGGTGCTGGCCGACGGCAGCCGGAACGTGTTCCGTATCCAGCGGCTGAAGGACAAGCTGGGCAACAGGTCGAACGCGTCGGGCGAGGTCGAGTTCGACGGGACCTGGGCACGCCGGGTCGGCGACGAGGGGCGCGGGGTGCGCACCATCATCGAGATGGTGGCGGCGACCCGGCTCGACTGTGTGCTCGGTTCGGCCGCGCTGATGCGGCAGGCGGTGGCGCAGGCGGTCCATCACAGCGCGTACCGCGACGCGTTCGGCGGACCGCTCATCGACAAGCCGCTGATGCGCAATGTGCTGGCCGATCTGGCGCTGGAGTCGGAGGCCGCGACGACGCTGGGGCTGCGGCTCGCCGCCGCGTACGACAGCGGTACGGAGGACGAACTGGCGTTCCTGCGGCTCGCGGTGCCCGCCGCCAAGTACTGGGTGACCAAGCGGTGTACGCCGCTGGTGGGCGAGGCCCTGGAGTGCCTGGGCGGCAACGGTTACGTCGAGGAGTCGGGGATGCCCCGGCTGCTGCGCGAGGCACCGCTCAACTCGATCTGGGAGGGCTCGGGCAATGTCCAGGCGCTCGACGCACTGCGGGCGCTCCAGCGCGAACCACGGGCGCTGAACGCGTTTCTGACGGAGGTGGGGCTCGCGCGGGGCGCCGATCACCGCCTCGACGGGGCGATCAAGGACCTGCTGACCGAACTCGCCGATCTCGACGCGATCGAGGCGCGAGCGCGCCGGGTGGTGGAGCGGATGGCCCTGGTGTTGCAGGGTTCGCTGCTGGTGCGCTGGGCGCCGCCGGAGGTGGCCGACGCGTTCTGCGCCTCCCGGCTCGGCGGGGACCGGGGCGCGGCCTTCGGCACGCTGCCGGCGACCGGGGCGCTGGGGCCGATCGTGGAGCGGGCCAGGGTCATGGTCTGACGGAGCGTGCCCGAACCGTGAACCAACGGCAACGGCGGGAACCGGGCCGGGCCGTGGTCCGCGACGAACCACCCGCGCCGTGGCCCGAGGTGTACGCCCGCGCCGCCGCCCGGGACGTACGCGCCCGCGCCGTGGTGTCCGGACGACCGCCGGGCCGGGCTCTCCGCGATCCGGCCGGGCTCCGCCGGATTGGCCGAATATGACTGTACGTGGTTTGACGAAAACATGGTGTGACGAGCCGTGGTGCGACAGCCGTCCGTCATAGATGATCATGCTCGGGGTGGTGCTGCGCCGACACGGCACCACCCCTCGCCCTGCACACCTTCGTACACACGCACGCCATTCGCGAGGGTTGCAAAGGGTTGCAGCCATTGCCCCCGTATCGCCGCATACCCGCGCAGGAGGATTCCCTCGTGCAGACCAGAACGATCGACCTGGCCAGCCTCGCAGCCATGGACACGGCGGATGCCGCCCGGCTGCTGAAGGGGATACGGGAGGCCGCCCTCAGCGGCCGCAGTTCGCCGCTCGGACCACGGGCGGATATCGAGGAGTCCTGGCAGCGGCTGCTGCGCTGCGGTCTCGACCCCGACCGGCAACGCACCGCCGGATTGCTGTCGTTCGACGAGGTGGAGCGGCGCAGATCCGACTCACCGCTGAGAGAAGTGGTGCCCCTGTTGCGGGAGGGGCTGGTATCCATAGCGGAGGCCGCCCAGCACATCATGGTGATCGCGGACGCCGACGGGCGGATGCTGTGGCGCGAGGGCAAGGCGGCCGTCCTGCGCAAGGGCGACGCGCACGGCTTCGTCCTGGGCGCGGACCTCAGCGAGGAGTTGGTGGGCACCAATGGGGTGGGGACGCCGCTGATCACCCGGCGGCCGGTCCAGGTCCACGCGGCCGAGCACTTCGTCGCCACGCACCACACCTGGACCTGTTCGGGCGCCCCCGTCACCGACCCCCGCAGCGGCAGGCTGCTCGGGGTGGTCAACATCAGCGGACCGGTGTCGACCATGCATCCGGCGACCCTCGCGCTGGTCACCTCGGTCACCCGGCTCGCCGAGGCGGAGCTGCGCAACGAGCACTTCGCGGCGCTGGACCGGCTGCGTACGGTCGCCTCTCCCCTGCTGGGGCGGCTGCCCGGCCGCGCGGTCGCCGTGGACGCCAACGGCTGGCCCGCCGCCGTGATCGGGATGCCCCCGCCGGAGCGGCTGCCGCTGCCGAAGTCCATGGCGGGCGGCCGGCTCTGGCTGCCGTCGCTCGGGATGTGCCGGGTGGAGCCGCTGCCGGGCGGCTGGCTGGTCCGGGTCGATGTGCCGCCCGCGCCGGGGGCCGCCCGGGTCGTACTGGATCTGAGCAGGCCGCACCGGGCCTCCGTGACGGTCGTCGGCGAGGCGGGGAACTGGGCGCAGGAGCTGAGCCCGCGCCACGCGGAGCTGCTGCACGCGCTGGCGCTGCACCGGGAGGGGAGGAGTGCGGCGCAGCTTGCGCAGGATCTGTTCGCCGACGCGACCCGTACGGTGACGGTGCGCGCCGAGATGTCCCGGCTGCGCCGGAACCTGGCGCAGGTGCTGGCGAGCCGCCCCTACCGGTTCGCCGACGGAGTCGAGGTCGAGGTCGTCCACGCCCCGCCGCCACCCGCCGGGTCCCGGGAACCCGGCCCGCCCGGCCTGTGAGGACCCGCCCGGAGGTGTGCGGCCGGGGGGCGGCCCGGCACAGGAGGGGGGCGGCACGGGACAGGAAGCCGGGGGCGGCACGGGAGCGCGGGCCCGGCACCCGGGCCCGGGGCCGCCTGATCAGGGCCCCCGCTTGGGCGGGAGCCGCTTCGCATGGTTCCCTGGCCCGTATGAGCATCGCCGTCACGACGTGGTCCCTGGAGCAGACCTCCCCCGCCGAGCTGCGCCCCGCCGCCGCTCCCCCGGGGGATGTACGCGTGGTGCGGGCCGAGACCCCGTCCCCGGAGTTCAGCCGCTTTCTGTACACGGCGGTGGGCGGCGACATCCGGTGGAATGACCGGCTCCCGATGACCTACGCGCAGTGGGAGGAGGTGCTCGGCAGGCCGGGCACCGAGACCTGGGTGGCGTACGAGAAGGGCACCCCGGCCGGGTACGCGGAGCTGGCGGCAGGGGACGGCGGCTCGGTGGAGATCGTCTACTTCGGGCTGATCCCGGCGTTCCGGGGGCGGCGGATCGGCGGGCATCTGCTGTCGTACGCCGCCGCCCGCGCCTGGGATCTCGCCGAGCGCTGGCCGGAGCTGCCCCCGACGAAGCGGGTGTGGCTGCACACCTGCTCCAAGGACGGCCCGCACGCGATGGACAACTATCTGCGGCGCGGCTTCACGCTCTTCCACACCGAGGTGGCGGACGAGCCCGAGTCGGCGTCGCCCGGCCCCTGGCCCGGCTCCCACCCGTAGCAGGACCGGGCTCACACCCGTGGAAGGCCAGGCTCGCACTCGTCGGAGGACCCGGCTCGCACCCGTGAGGGGGCCCGGCCGGGCCTGGGCCGGGGCATTCGTCAACCCCTCTGACCAGGGAAGTGACGGACTCCACAGCATCTCACCATTCAAGACTATGCCGTCCATTATATGGATAACGGTGGACTGCCATCGGATCGCCGTGCCACGCTTCCGTCATGTCTCGCGCTGGAATTGCCTTGGTTAGTCGACGGCACGTCGACCTCGGCCGCATGTCCAGCGCCATCTGTCCCGCCTGCTGACAGTCCAGCACAGCCGAGCAGTTATCCCGCGTCCGACCTCGCCTGACCTGGTCTGACAGGGTTTTACCGCGCTTCACCGTCTGAGCCCCTGAGATCTCCCTGAGATCACTAGCGATCACCTGAGATCCGCCCCTGCGCACTGTCGCGCGCCTCCCCGCGAGTGTGCAGCTCAGAGCCGCCCTCCTGCCTGTCTCGAAGGACATATCGCCATGGCCGCCACCCCCGAAAAGCCCGCCCCCGCCGCGCCCCGCCGCCGAGCCGGACGTCACCGCGGCGAGGGTCAGTGGGCCGCGGGCCACATGACGCCCCTGAACGCCAACGAGCAGACCAAGAAGGACGACGACGGTCTCAATGTGCGGACACGCATTGAGACGATCTACGCCAAGCGCGGTTTCGACTCCATCGACGGCGCCGATCTGCGCGGCCGGATGCGCTGGTGGGGTCTCTACACCCAGCGCAAGCCCGGGATCGACGGCGGCAAGACCGCGATCCTGGAGCCGGAGGAGCTGGACGACGAGTACTTCATGCTCCGCGTCCGGATCGACGGCGGCCGGCTGACCACCACCCAGCTGCGGGTGATCGGCGAGATCTCCCAGGAGTTCGCGCGCGGCACCGCCGACATCACCGACCGGCAGAACGTCCAGTACCACTGGATCCGGATCGAGGACATGCCCGAGATCTGGCGCCGGCTGGAGGCCGTGGGGCTCTCCACGACCGAGGCGTGCGGCGACACCCCCCGGGTGATCCTCGGCTCACCCGTGGCGGGCATCGCCGAGGACGAGATCATCGACGGCTCGCCCGCCGTGGACGAGATCCAGCGCCGGATCATCGGCAACCCCGCGTTCTCGAACCTGCCGCGCAAGTTCAAGTCCGCGATCTCCGGTTCCCCGCTGCTGGACGTGGCCCACGAGATCAACGACATCTCCTTCGTCGGTGTGAACCACCCCGAACTCGGCCCCGGCTTCGACCTCTGGGTCGGCGGCGGGCTCTCCACCAACCCCAAGCTCGGCGTCCGGCTCGGCGCCTGGGTCCCGCTGGACGATGTGCCCGATGTGTACGAGGGCGTCATCTCGATCTTCCGGGACTACGGCTACCGGCGCCTGCGCACCCGGGCGCGGCTGAAGTTCCTGGTCGCCGACTGGGGCCCGGAGAAGTTCCGCCAGGTCCTCCAGGACGAGTATCTGCTGCGGACGCTGGCCGACGGGCCCGCGCCCGACGTTCCCGTACAGCAGTGGCGCGACCATGTGGGGGTGCACCGGCAGCGGGACGGACGGTTCTACGTCGGGTTCGCGCCGCGCGTGGGACGGGTCGACGGCACGATCCTCACCAAGATCGCGGAGCTGGCCGAGGAGCACGGCTCGGGACGGCTGCGTACCACCGTCGAGCAGAAGATGATCGTGCTCGACGTCGAGGAGTCCAGGATCGAATCCCTGATCGCCGGGCTGGAGGCGCTCGATCTGCGGGTGAACCCGTCCCCCTTCCGGCGGGGCACGATGGCCTGCACCGGGATCGAGTTCTGCAAGCTGGCGATCGTCGAGACCAAGGCGCGCGGCGCGTCGCTCATCGATGAGCTGGAGCGCCGTATCCCGGAGTTCGACCAGCCGCTCACCATCAATATCAACGGCTGCCCCAACGCCTGCGCCCGCATCCAGGTCGCGGACATCGGTCTCAAGGGCCAGCTCGTCCTGGGCGACGACGGCAAGCAGGTCGAGGGCTACCAGGTGCACCTGGGCGGCGCGCTCGGTCTTGAGCCCGGCTTCGGCCGCAAGGTCCGCGGTCTCAAGGTCACCGCCACGGAACTGCCCGACTATGTCGAGCGGGTGCTGCGCCGTTTCCAGGAGCAGCGCGAGGACGGCGAGCGGTTCGCCACCTGGGCGGCGCGCGCCTCCGAGGAGTCCCTGTCATGAGCGAGCGCGCGGCCCCCTTCTACTGCCCCTACTGCGGCGACGAGGATCTGCGCCCCAGCGAGCAGGGACACGGCGCCTGGGAATGCGCGGCCTGCAATCGGGCCTTCCAGCTGAAGTTCCTCGGGCTGCTGGCCCGTGGACTTCAGCGCAACGACGGTGGGAGGGACGAGATATGACGCCCACTCGGACAGCTCAGACAGCCAGGTCGGCAGACCTCCGGGAACTCGCCGAGCGGGCGGGGCGCGACCTCGAAGAGGCGTCCGCCCTGGACATTCTGAAGTGGGCCGCCGACACGTTCGGCGCCCGGTTCTGCGTCACCTCCTCGATGGAGGACGCGGTGGTCGCCCATCTGGCGTCCCGGGTGCTGCCCGGGGTGGATGTGGTCTTCCTGGACACCGGCTACCACTTCCCGGAGACCATCGGGACGCGGGACGCCGTCGAGGCCGTGATGGACGTACGTCTCATCACGCTCACGCCCCGCCAGACGGTGGCCGAGCAGGACGCCGAGTACGGACCGAGGCTGCACGACCGCGACCCCGATCTGTGCTGCGCCCTGCGCAAGGTCAAGCCGCTGGAGGAGGGCCTTACCGGGTACGACGCCTGGGCGACGGGGCTGCGCCGGGACGAGTCGCCGACCCGGGCGAACACCCCGGTCGTCGGCTGGGACGAGCGTCGGCAGAAGGTCAAGGTCTCCCCGATCGCTGGCTGGACCCAGGACGATGTGGAAGCCTATGTCACCGAGCACGGCGTCCTCACCAACCCGCTGCTGATGGACGGCTACGCCTCCGTCGGCTGCGCGCCCTGCACCCGCCGGGTGCTGGAGGGCGAGGACGCCCGTGCCGGCCGCTGGGCCGGCCGGGGCAAGACCGAATGCGGACTGCACGGCTGATGACGACACCGGGAGACAACCACGTGACTGGGGCCACCGTCTGGCTCACGGGACTGCCGAGCGCGGGCAAGACCACCATCGCCAACGTGCTGGCCGACCGGCTGCGCGCGGAGGGCCACCGGACCGAGGTGCTCGACGGCGACGAGATCCGCGAGTTCCTCTCCGCGGGCCTCGGCTTCAGCCGCGAGGACCGGCACACCAATGTGCGGCGGATCGGCTTCGTCGCCGAACTGCTGGCGTCCCACGGGGTGAAGGTGCTCGTCCCGGTCATCGCCCCGTACGCCGACAGCCGGGACGCGGTCCGCAAACAGCACGCGGCCGAGGCCACCCCCTATGTCGAGGTGCATGTCGCGACCCCCGTCGAGGTGTGCTCCGTACGCGATGTGAAGGGGCTCTACGCCCGGCAGGCCGCCGGTGAGATCAGCGGGCTGACCGGGGTGGACGACCCCTATGAGGAGCCCGAGTCACCGGACCTGCGGATCGAGTCACAGAACCAGACCGTCCAGGAGTCCGCGGCGGCGCTGCACGCGCTGCTCACCGAGAAGGGTGTGCTGTGACCGCGAGCGACGCGCACGCGGCCTCCGGGCCGCACCAGACGACCGCGGCCACGGAGCCGCACCAGACCGCACGGCAGGGAGTCGACAGCCCCTACGCCCTCTCGCACCTCGACGCCCTGGAGTCGGAGGCGGTGCATATCTTCCGCGAGGTGGCGGGTGAGTTCGAGCGGCCGGTGATCCTCTTCTCCGGCGGCAAGGACTCGATCGTGATGCTGCATCTGGCGCTGAAGGCGTTCGCGCCCGCCGCGGTGCCGTTCTCGCTGCTGCACGTGGACACCGGGCACAACTTCCCCGAGGTCATCGAGTACCGGGACCGCACGGTCGCCCGGCACGGGCTGCGGCTGCATATCGCGCTGGTGCAGGAGTACATCGACGCGGGGAAGCTGCGCGAGCGCCCGGACGGGACGCGCAATCCGCTCCAGACCGTGCCGCTGACGGAGGCCATCCAGGAGCACCGGTTCGACGCCGTGTTCGGCGGCGGGCGGCGCGACGAGGAGAAGGCGCGCGCGAAGGAGCGGGTGTTCTCGCTGCGGGACGAGTTCTCCCAGTGGGATCCGCGCCGGCAGCGACCCGAGCTGTGGCAGCTCTACAACGGGCGGCACGCGCCGGGTGAGCATGTGCGGGTGTTCCCGCTGTCGAACTGGACCGAGCTGGATGTCTGGCAGTACATCGAGCGGGAGAAGATCGAGCTGCCGGAGATCTACTTCGCCCATGAGCGCGAGGTGTTCCAGCGGTCGGGGATGTGGCTGACGGCGGGCGACTGGGGCGGCCCCAAGGAGTCCGAGACCACTCAGCGGCGGCTGATCCGCTACCGCACGGTGGGCGACATGTCGTGCACGGGGGCGGTGGACTCGGACGCGGTGACGCTGGAAGCGGTGATC
The DNA here is from genome assembly GCF_053607985.1 of Streptomyces sp. NPDC055078. Classification (NCBI taxonomy): domain Bacteria; kingdom Bacillati; phylum Actinomycetota; class Actinomycetes; order Kitasatosporales; family Streptomycetaceae; genus Streptomyces; species Streptomyces sp. NPDC055078. Next base: position 6,325 of record NZ_JBSGUP010000111.1, on the reverse strand, counting down.
GCGGAGATCGCCGCGTCCCGGCTCACCGAGCGGGGCGCGACGCGGGCGGACGACAAGCTGTCCGAAGCCGCGATGGAGGACCGTAAGCGTGAGGGGTACTTCTAGCCATGACCGTGATCACCGATCAGCTGTCGGCGACGACGCTGCTGCGTTTCGCCACCGCCGGTTCCGTCGACGACGGCAAGTCCACCCTGGTGGGGCGGTTGCTGCATGACTCCAAGTCGATCCTGACCGATCAGCTGGAGGCCGTGGCTTCGGCCTCCCTCTCCCGTGGGCAGGAGGTGCCTGACCTGGCGCTGCTGACCGACGGGTTGCGGGCCGAGCGGGAGCAGGGCATCACCATCGATGTCGCGTACCGCTACTTCGCCACCGCGCGCCGGCGGTTCATCCTCGCGGACACGCCCGGGCATGTGCAGTACACCCGGAACATGGTGACGGGCGCGTCCACGGCCGAACTGGCCGTCGTCCTGGTCGACGCCCGCAACGGCGTGGTGGAGCAGACCCGCAGGCACGCCGCGGTGGCGGCGCTGCTGCGGGTGCCGCATGTGGTGCTCGCGGTGAACAAGATGGACCTGGTGGAGTACGCGGAGCCGGTGTTCGCGGCGATCGCGGAGGAGTTCACGGCGTACGCGGCGTCGCTGGGCGTTCCGGAGATCACCGCCATCCCGATCTCCGCGCTCGCCGGGGACAATGTGGTCGAGCCGTCCGCGAACATGGACTGGTACGGCGGGCCCACGGTGCTGGAGCATCTGGAGACGGTGCCGGTCTCGCACGATCTGACGAGCTGCCACGCCCGGCTGCCGGTGCAGTACGTGATCCGCCCGCAGACCTCCGAGCACCCCGACTACCGGGGTTACGCGGGCCAGATCGCGGCGGGTACGTTCCGGGTCGGCCAGCAGGTCACCGTACTGCCGTCGGGCCGTACGACGGAGATCGCCGGGATCGATCTGCTCGGCCAGGCCGTCGACATCGCCTGGACCCCGCAGTCGGTGACCGTGCTGCTGGCGGACGACATCGACATCTCCCGCGGTGATCTGATCGTGCCGAGCAGCGACACTCCCCCGTCCAGCCAGGACATCGAGGCCACGGTCTGCCATGTCGCCGACACCCCGCTGGCGGTGGGGCAGCGGGTGCTGCTGAAGCACACCACCCGTACGGTCAAGGCGATCGTGAAGGAGATCCCGTCCCGGCTCACCCTCGCCGATCTCTCCCAGCATCCGCAGCCGGGGCAGCTCGTCGCCAACGACATCGGCCTGGTGCGGGTGCGCACCGCCGAACCGCTGGCCCTCGACTCCTATGCCGACTCCCGCCGGACCGGCTCCTTCCTGCTGATCGACCCCTCCGACGGCACCACCCTCGCTGCCGGCATGGCCGGTGAGTCGTTCGCCAGCGCGACCCGGGCCCCGGCGCCCGGCGGCCCGGCCACCGATGACACGGGATGGGACTTCTGATGAGCGATGTGTTCGCGACGTTCGCGAAAGAGGGCGGCCGGGTGGGCAGCGGCACCCTCGGCGCGGGCACCGGAGGTGTCACGCGATGTGCGTAAGGGCCCCGCACGACCGGACACCGCGCATCCGGACACCGCACCACCGGACACCGCTCCCGCTCCACCGCCGAAAACGCATACCTGCCACGCTCCTGGCCGCGCACCGTCCGTGCGACCGCCGGGGCATCCGAGAGGACCCCCTCCCGTGCCTGCCACCCGTATCACCCCGCGCCGCGGCATCGCCGCTGCCGCCGCACTGCCGCTGCTGATCGGCGCGCTCGCCTCCTGCGGCTACGGCTCCGAGGCGAAGAAGGACGACGAGGCTGTCCCGGCCGCCAAGGGTGAGAAGCTCTCCGCCGACACCGTGAAGCTCGGCTACTTCCCCAATCTGACGCATGCCACCGCCCTGGTCGGGGAGCAGGAGGGCATCCTCCAGAAGGAGCTGGGCGGCACCCGGATCCGGTCGACCACCTTCAACGCCGGTCCCTCCGCGATCGAGGCGCTGAACGCGGGCTCGATCGACATCGGCTTCATCGGCCCCTCCCCCGCCATCAACGGCTTCGTGAAGTCCAAGGGGAAGAATCTGCGGATCGTCGCCGGTTCCGCGTCCGGCGGAGTGAAGCTGGTGGTCAACCCGAAGAAGATCAAGACGCTGGACGATCTCAAGGGCAGGAAGATCGCCACCCCGCAGCTCGGCAACACCCAGGATGTCGCGTTCCTCAACTGGATAGCCGAGAAGGGCTGGAAGACGGACGCCCAGAGCGGCAAGGGCGATGTCTCCGTCGTCCGCTCCGACAACAAGATCACTCCGGACGCCTACAAGTCCGGCTCGATCGACGGCGCGTGGGTTCCCGAGCCGACCGCGTCCAAGCTCGTCAGCCAGGGCGCCAAGGTGCTGCTGGACGAGTCGACCCTGTGGCCGGACAAGAAGTTCGTGATCACCCACATCATCGTGTCGCAGAAGTTCCTCAACGAGCACCCGGACGTGGTGGACGCCATGGTGCGCGGGTCCTCGAAGACCAACGCGTGGATCAACGCCAACCCGGACAAGGCGAAGGCGTCCGCGAACGCCAAGCTGAAGGCGCTCACCGGCAAGGCCCTGCCCCCGGAGATCATCGACCCGGCGTGGCCGTCGATCCGGTTCACCGATGACCCGCTGGCCTCGACCCTGGTGGCGCAGGCCGACCACGCGGTGCAGGCCGGACTGCTCGACAAGCCCGATCTGACCGGAATCTACGACCTCACGGCGCTCAACAAGGTCCTCAGGGCCGAGGGCAGGCCCCCGGTCGCCGACGCCGGTCTGGGCGCAGAGTAAACCCCCGTACCGAACGAGACCCCAGGAGGTGACGACCATGGCCGGCACACTGACGAAGGACCAGGCCGAGGCCCGTACGACGGCCGGGCACGCAGCCCGTATCGAGCACGTCTCGAAGTCCTTCACGGGACCCGCGGGACGGCAGCTCGTCCTGGACGACATCACCATCGATGTCGCCCCGGGCGAGTTCGTCACCCTGCTGGGGGCCTCGGGCTGCGGAAAGTCCACCCTGCTCAATCTGGTCGCGGGGCTCGACGCGCCCTCCGCCGGGTCCATCGAGACCCCCGGCGGGCGGCCCGCCCTGATGTTCCAGGAACACGCCCTGTTCCCCTGGCTGACCGCGGGCAAGAACATCGAACTCGCGCTGCGGCTGCGCGGGGTCGCCAAGCCGGAGCGCAAGCCCGAGGCCGAGCGGCTGCTCGACCTCGTACGGCTCGGCGACGCCTACGGCAAGCGGGTGCACGAGCTGTCCGGCGGGATGCGGCAGCGGGTCGCGCTGGCCAGGGCGCTCGCCCAGGACAGCCAGCTGCTGCTGATGGACGAGCCGTTCGCGGCCCTCGACGCCATCACCCGCGATGTGCTGCACGACGAGCTGACCCGTATCTGGCGCGAGACGCGGCTCTCCGTCCTGTTCGTCACCCACAACGTCCGCGAGGCCGTACGGCTGGCCGAACGCGTCATCCTGCTGTCGTCCCGGCCCGGCCGGATCGCCCATGAGTGGACCGTCGGCATTCCGCAGCCCCGCCGTATCGAGGACGCCGCCGTGGCGGAACTGTCCATCGAGATCACCGAAGAACTCCGTGGGGAGATCCGCCGTCATGGCCAGCACTGACACCCCGGCCAAGTCCGGCTCGGGAGGCTCGGGCGGCTCGGGCGGCGATCTCGCCGGTCTTGAGGCCGGTCTCGACGCACTGGACGCGGTGCAGTCCCATCGCACCCCGCTGCGGGAGACCCTGCTCAAGAAGGTGCTGCCGCCGCTGGTGGCGGTCGCGCTGGTGATCGCCGTCTGGCAGATCCTGGTCTGGGCCGAGGTCACCGACGAGGGCTCACTGCCCGCACCGTCCGCGGTGTGGGACAGCGTGTCCGACCTGTGGTTGCAGGGCACGCTCCTCGACGTCGTGTGGACCAGCGTCTCGCGCGGACTGCTCGGCTTTCTGCTGGCGCTCGCCATCGGCACCCCGCTGGGTCTGCTGGTCGCCCGGGTGAAGTTCGTCCGGGCGGCGATCGGGCCGATCCTGTCCGGTCTCCAGTCGCTGCCCTCGGTGGCCTGGGTGCCGCCCGCCGTGATCTGGCTCGGCCTCAACAACCAGATGATGTACGCGGTGATCCTCCTCGGCGCGGTCCCCTCGATCGCCAACGGGCTGGTCTCCGGCGTCGACCAGGTCCCCCCGCTCTTTCTGCGGGCGGGGCGCACCATGGGCGCCACCGGCCTCAGGGGCACCTGGCACATCGTGATGCCCGCCGCGCTCCCCGGCTATGTCGCCGGACTCAAGCAGGGCTGGGCGTTCTCCTGGCGCTCCCTGATGGCCGCGGAGATCATCGCCTCGTCGCCCGATCTCGGTCTGGGGCTCGGCCAGCTGCTGGAGAACGGCCGCAACAACTCCGATATGCCCGGGGTGTTCCTGGCGATCCTGCTCATCCTGATCGTCGGAATCGCCATCGACCTGCTGATCTTCAGCCCGCTGGAGCGCGCGATCCTGCGGGGTCGCGGACTCCTCGTCAAGAGCTAGGGCCATTCGAGATGCGCAGCCCCGTCCTCCTCGTCGTCGCCCACGGCAGCCGTGACCCACGGCATGCCGCGACCGTCCACGCCCTGGTGCGCCGGGTCCGGTCGCTGCGGCCGGGGCTGCGCGTGGCGACCGGGTTCCTGGACTTCAACGCGCCGTCGGTACCGCAGGTGCTGGAGCGGCTGGCGAACGAGGGGAACGGGCAGACGGACGGGGTACGGGACGTGATCGCGCTCCCGCTGCTGCTGACCCGCGCCTTCCACGCCAAGTCCGACATCCCCGCCGTACTGGCCGAGGCATCGGCGCGGCTGCCCCGGCTGCGCGTCCACCAGGCGGAGGTCCTCGGGCCGTCGCCGCTGCTGCTCGCCGCGCTGGAGCGACGGCTGTACGAGGCCGGGGTCCGCCCGGCCGACCGAAGCTCGACCGGGCTCGTCCTGGCCTCGGCGGGCTCCACCGACCCGGAGGCGATCGCAGTGATCGCGGACATAGCGCGGGAGCTGAGGCACACCGGTTGGTGCGCCGTGCGGCCTGCGTTCGCCTCCGCTGTTACCCCCGGGGGCTTCCCCCGGACCGAGGACGCCGTGCGCACCCTGAGGGCGGACGGCTGCGCCCGGGTGGCGGTTGCCCCGTATGTCATCGCCCCCGGCCGGCTTCCCGACCGGATCGCCGATGGCGCACGCCGCGCCGATGTGCTCGCGGACGTACTGGGCCCGTCGACCGAGCTGGCCCGGCTGCTGCTGGAGCGGGCGGACGCGGTCGCGGCGACCGGAGCGGGCCGGGTGCGCGAGACCGTCGCCGCCTCGGCATGACGGCGGGCACACGCCAGGCACCGGCCGATTTCACCATGGACACGCGCGGCGGTGACACACTCGTAGCTCTACGGTGACGGCCGCGGATCCCCCGGAGCACACCATCAAGGGGTATCGACGCGAATCGGCGCGTATCGACGCGAGGAGGTGCCGCGATGGCGATGTACTACCACAAGCGGATCACGGTGATCCCCAGGGTGCTGCATCTCAACATCAGTTCGCACGGCTGGTCCTGGACGTTCGGCGGGCGCCGGGCGCACATCACCCGGGACAGTCACGGCCGCCGCAGCGCCTCGGTCCGGCTGCCCGGCGGGTTCAGCTGGCGCCGCCACTCCCGCCGCCGCTGAGCCGGGTCAGCTCCACCAGCTTGGTGACCGTGTTCCAGTTGCGGGTGGTGGCGACGACGCCCTTGGTCACACCGGGCCTGGCGAGCGCGTCGGCGAGCTTGGAGCGGCCGAGGCCGTCCGGCGCGTACAGATACAGCGCCCGGTCGCCGAGCCGGAACTCCTCCGGCGCGAAGGCCGCAGCGTCGAGTGCGGCGAACCGTGTGGGGGCGACGGGCGCGGAGAAGTAGGTGACATGGAGCTGCCTGGCCTCCAGCACAGCGGCCGGGAAGGGGCAGTCGTCGGCGATCGCCTTCAGATAGGCGTGGTCGCGTACCAGAGCGTCGACGCGGAAGCCGAAGTGCTCTTCGATGGCCCGCTCCAGGGCCGCCGCCAGGGCTTCTTCAATGCCTTGACCGGCTTGACCGGCTTGACCGGCTTGACCGGCTTCACGGGCCTCACCGGTCGATTCGCTGGTGAAGACGGCGTTGCCGCTCTGGAGATGGGTGGCGACGTCCGTGTATCCCAGCCCGGCGAGCAGCTCGCACAGCGCGGCCATGGGGACCTTCCGGTGCCCGCCCACATTGATCCCGCGCAGGAGTGCCGCGTACCTGGTCGTCATGGCACACACACTACGGTGGCCGCCGCGCCCCGTGGGGGTGGGT
>NZ_JBSGUP010000110.1:0-16731 GCF_053607985.1 Streptomyces sp. NPDC055078 | reverse complement strand
GCCCCCGGAGCTGTTCCACTCCCTGGGAACCGGCCGCCAGCACCAGGTCGAACTCATGGCGCAGCGCCTCCTCCCACGGCACCACCGTGGCGCCCAGGACGCGAAGAGCCCGCGCCGCGCCGCCGTTGAACGCGTGCGGCGCGATGGTGAAGTCGACCTGAACGCGCAGGTCGGACTCCAGCAGCGGCAGCAGATCCCGCAGCCGCTGCCCGTAGACCTCCGTGTGAACGACCACCAGGACGCGCTTCAGGCCCGGCAGCGTCAGCCACTGCGAGTCGCGGCCGTGCCTGGGGTTCGAAGGACCTCTGCCCTTGTCGGATGTCATTGTTTCCCCCGTTGTCGTGTGATGTGCTTCGCCTGAGGGATGCCCGCGCAGGTGGACGGAAGCCTTGCCGGGAGCTTGCTGAAACCTTGCAGCCGGGATACGGCGGCCCGGACGCGGCTCCGGACACGGCTCCGGACACGGCTCCGGACACGGCTCCGGATGCGGCCCGTGGCGGGCCCCGGATAATGGACAGATGGGGCGGCCGGACAGCTCTGATGCCGGCGAGACCGGCGGGTACCGGCTCGGGGACTCCCGGACGGAGGTCCACACCATGGCCAAGGGCAGCGGGACACCTTCCGGAAGCCCGCCCTATCTGACGCCGGGCGAGCGGGCGGCGAAGGGGAGAGCGGCACGGAAGAAGGTGCCGAGGTCGGGACATGCCGAGGTGGGCGGTGTGGCGGGGCGGCGGGACCCGGTGGAGGTGGTGGAGGAGCAGTCGGCCGCGCGGGTGCCGGAGCTGGTGCCCATCCGGTACGGGCGGATGACCGAGTCACCGTTCCGGTTCTACCGGGGGGCGGCGGCGATCATGGCCGGTGATCTGGCGGCGACCGAGAGTTCCGGGATCACCGCGCAGTTGTGCGGAGACGCGCACATGCTGAACTTCCGGCTGCTGGGCTCGCCCGAGCGGCGGCTGGTGTTCGACATCAACGACTTCGACGAGACGCTGCCGGGCCCCTGGGAATGGGATGTCAAACGGCTCGCGACCAGTCTGGTGATCGCCGGGCGGGAGAACGGGTACCCGGCGAAGGTGCGGGCCGGGATCGTCCGGGCGGCCGTACGGTCGTACCGGTCGCGGATGCGGGCGTACGCCGGGATGGGCACTCTCGAAGTCTGGTACGACCGCGCCGACATGGAGGAACTCCAGGCGGTGGCGGACCAGCGGCTCAGCGGGCGGGGCAGCAGAAGGCTGTCCCGGATGATGGCGAAGGCACGCACCCGGGACAGCCTTCAGGCGTACGAGAAGCTCACGCACGTACGGGACGGGGAACGCCGGTTCGTCCCCGATCCGCCGCTGGTCGTGCCGATCGAGGATGTGCTGCGGGGCCAGGAACGGGACACGCTCGCGCGGGAACTCCAGGCGCTCGTCGAGCGGTACGCCAGGAGCCTGTCCATGGAGCGCAGGCATCTGCTCCGGCAGTACCGCCTGACCGACATCGCCCGCAAGGTCGTCGGGGTGGGCAGTGTGGGCACCCGCTGCTGGATTCTGCTGCTGCTGGGCCGGGACGACAGCGATCCGCTGATCCTCCAGGCCAAGGAAGCCGATCACTCGGTGCTCGCCGTCCACGTCGGCGCGAGCAAGTACCGCAACCAGGGGCAGCGGGTGGTCGCCGGACAGCGGCTGATGCAGGCCGTGGGCGATGTGTTCCTCGGCTGGGACCGGGTGAAGGGGCTCGACGCCCGGCAGCGGGACTTCTATGTACGTCAGCTGCACGACTGGAAGGGCATCGCCGAGCCGCAGCTGATGGTGCCCAGGGGAATGCGGGTGTTCGGCGAGCTGTGCGGTGCCACGCTGGCGCGCGCGCACGCCCGTTCCGGGGACCGGATCGCCATCGCCGCGTACCTCGGCTCCGGCGATGTCTTCGACCGCGCACTGGTGGAGTTCGCGGAGAGCTACGCCGACCGGAACGAACGCGACCACCAGGCGCTGATGGACGCGGTGAAGTCCGGCAGGGTGGCGGCCACCGCCGCGTGACCGCCGCCCGTCCGCCCCGTACCGCGACCCGTACCGCACCCCGTGCCCTGCCCCGCATCGCGACCGGCACCGCGATCCGCACCGCGACCGGCACCCCGACCGGCACTGTGACCGGCACTGTGACCGGCATCACCCGGTGGACAGTGCCAGAACTCCGTTCATGGCCGCCGCCCGACTGTTGTTCGCACAGGTTTGTCAGCCATACTCCTGGCCGTGGAAGCACAGCCCAGAGGTCCGATCATCCCGCCCGTGTCCGCAGCCGGTGTCGATCCGGCCTACATCCCCGGGCTCATGCCCGCGCGCCCGGCCGAAGGGGGCGAGGAGGGGGCTGACGCGCCGCCCGATGACACCGTGGCGGAGGCGGAGGCTGCGGCCACCGGGGGTGCCGAGACCGCCCGGTCCGGGGCCGGGGAAGCCGAGGCCATCGAGGCCCCGGCCGGGGAGCGCGCGTCCGGCGAGCGCGGGGACAGCGACGAGCGCGGGGCCAGCGACGAGGACGGGCCCGAGTTCAAGGTGTCGGACCGGCGCGGGGAGATCGTCGCCGATCGGAGCGGGATCACCTTCCGGCTGGACGCCGAGGAGGCCGAGTTCGCCTGGGACGAGATCAAAGCGGTGGAGATCGGCACCCCGAGGTTCGGAAAGCGCTTCAGCGTCACCGTCTACACCTCCAGACAGCGGTGGTTCCAGACCGATGTCGAGGCGTCGTCCAGGGCACTGCTCAAGCAGTGGGAGAACGATCTCGACGCCGTACTGAACCTCCGGTTCGACGACGCCGACGCATAGCCCGTAACGGACCCGCTTGAGCGGGCGGGCACCTGCCGGAGCCAACCCGCCCCTATGACTGGCCACGGGACACCGCTCCCACGCATACGTACAAGGGGGGTGTCCCGCAGCCGGACCGGCCACGGGACACCCCTTCTCAGCATGCGTACGAGTACGGGCAGCGCCCCCTCACCTCGGCAGCAGCGGCCACTGCCGGGACAGCCGCATCGCGGCCTCCGTCACGGCGGGGTCGGCCGAAGCGCCGGCCAGGCCGTCGAGGTAGGCGTGCGCCGCCGCCTCGTACAGATCGCCGACCGCGTGGAGGCGGGCCTCCTGGGCGGCGTGGCGGGCGGTCATCCGGGTGTCGAGGGCGGCCTCGGCCTCCTTGGCGCGTTCGGCGCCGGCGATGTCGGCCTCGGTCTCCCGCTCCAGGGCGGTCAGCCGTTCGGCGTTGGTCCGGTAGGCCGCGAGGTAGGGGTGTTCCTCCCCCAGCGCGAGCAGAAAGGCGATACCGCCGGAGAGCAGCAGCAGGGCGATGAACATCAGTTTGACGCTGTCCGGGGCCAGATCCAGGGTCTCGACGAGGCTCGGTGGGTTGCGCACGCTCTCGGGGACCGTGTCCACCACATCGGCGGGGAGGTCCAGCGGCGGTTCCTCCTGGAAGACGAACCGGGCGCGCAGATCGCCCAGGGCCCAGGCCCCGTATCCCCAGATGGCCGTCAGAGCGAGCGCGGGCAGGGCGGAGAGCCGGATTCCGCCGGTGATGGAGCGCCGCCGCAGGCTGCGGCCCGCGAAGTGCGGGGCGAGGATCATGGTCAGGGAGACGGCGATGGTGAGGCTGATGGAGAGGGTGTCGGCGAACCGCCCGGTGCCGTGGAGGCTCTGGAACACGATGTAGTAGACGGGCAGTTCGATCGCCGCGAGCAGGACGAGCAGCGCGAACTTCCCCCACGGCGGCATACCGGGCCGCGCGGTGATGCCCTCCCAGGCCGCCCGGGTGCCGATCGAGGGGTCCACCGTCCCGGCCACCCCGGACGCGGCCGGGTCGGCCGGGTCCGCCGGGTCGTTCTCGGAGACCGGCTGCCAGCGGGGGTGGCCGGGCGCGGGGTCGGGACCGCCGTTCGAGCCACTCCCGCCGCTCCCGCCGCTCCCGCTGTACGGGTCGGTCGTGGCGCCGGGGTCCGGCCCGGGCGGCGGCATCCGATCGCGCAGCCAGCGCTGTTCGAAGCCGAGCCGTACGGTGTCGCGGAAGCGCTGCCAGCGGTCGGCCCGCTGCGCCAGCCGGTCGAGCTGGGCGATGGACAGGTCCCGGCGGCGCTCCAGGAAGGCCCGGCGTTCGGCCGCGCGCGCCACCCGCTCGTCGGCGGCCGTGGCGGCGGCACGGGCCCGGCTCGCCTCCAGGGCGGCGGCCTCGTCGGCCCGCGACCCCTCCTCGGCGAGCCGGTTGCGCACCCGGTCACGCAGGCTGGCCAGCTCGGCGAAGTACGGTATCCGGTCCGGGGTGTTGAGCACCCAGGGGTCGAAGACCTTGCCGGTGGCGGCCTTCGCCCCCCGGCGGCGGGCCCGCTCCAGCAGCCAGGCGGTGTCCCGCGCCCGTACAACGTTCGGTTCGATCGGGTCCGGCTGGGGCAGCGTCCCGCCGGGGAAGGTCCTGGGGTCGGGGCGGCCGGCGCGGCGCCGGTCGGCTCCTGGCCGGCCGCGCAGCAGTCTGAGCGGCCGTGGGGCGCCGCCGCCGTCACCGGTAGGTGGTGTGGACACTGGCCTTCACCCTCCCCTCCAGGATCTCCGTCCAGAAGGCGTTGAACTGCTGGTACCTGGCGGTGTTGGTACGAAACCTCATGCCGTAGCCCACCGGGTAGACCCGGGCGTCCGCCAGCGCCGGGGTGCCGTGCGACGACAGCAGGCCGTCGATGATGGTCTTACGGCTCGCGACGGTGGTCAGATCCTGTTTGCCCATCTTGAAGTCGGGGTCGTTCTGCTCGAAGTCGCTCACCACGAACACGTCGAACGCCTCCTTCGGCGACTTCTTGGACAGCGCGATACGCGACAGGCCGCCGATCACATCGGAGCCCGGCTCCTGCTTCTGCGCGCAGGTCAGCATCTTCAGCGCGCTGGAGAGCGCGACCGCCCTCAGGGACGTACGCGTCCGGTCCCGGTCGGCGGTGTCCGACAGATCGGGGTCGAGATCGAGCGGGCTGACCTGGCACGGGGACGCCTGGGAGACCCGGGTGATCGGCGCGAAGTACGCCGTACGGCACTCGCTGTCCTTCAGGAACGGGTCGAGCTTCGCCTTCAGCTTGGCCTTGGCGTCGAAACCGCCCGGGGCGGAGCCGGCGGAGCCCGAGCCGTCGACCACGATGCCGCAGGCCCGGTCGTAGCGCTTCGGCTCCTCGCTGCACGCCGTCGCGGTCGCCGCCACGGCGAGCGCCAGCGCGGCGGCGGTCAGCCCCCGCCGGCCGCCTCGGGCGGGGACGGGGACGGGGACGGACATACGGGTACGGGTACGGGCGGTACGCGCACGGACGCGGGTACGGGCGGTACGGGTACGGGCGCTCATCGGGCGGTCCTTCCGTCGGTGCGGGCGCCGGTGTTCTGCCGGTCGAGGATCCGCAGCGCCCGCGCGGTCGCCGTACCGCCGGACTCGTCGTCGTCCAGCAGCCAGACACCCGGCGCCCGCCAGGACCCGTCCAGTTCCATCCGGCCGGGCAGCCAGTCGGCGGGCGGGCGGCGGGCCAGCCGGGAGAGCTGGGGGTGGGTGGCCAGCAACGCGTCCCAGTAGCAGGTGAGTTGCTGATTGGCCTGGTCGACGACGGCCTGCGCGTGCGCGCGGCAGTGGTCGGTGCTGGTGCGCCACTGGCCCACCCAGTGGCCGTACCGGGCCAGCGCGGCGGGCATCGGGTCCTCACGGACGCAGTACTGGTTGACCACGCGCACCGATTCGGCCCGCAGCAGGCTGATCAGCTCGTGCTCGCGCCGGATCAGCGCGGAGCGCATCTGTTCCGTGGTCCGGCGGGCGGTGGTCCGCACCTCCACGACATAGGGAGTGATGAGGAGTTCCGCGTCGGGGAGGGCCGACAACGGCACCTCGTCCACGTCTCCGTACCGCCGGGCGGCCTCCGCGAGAAGGACCCGGGGGGTGCCCTGCGCACCGTCGCGCCTGCCGCGTCTGCTCGCCGTCGCACGGGCGAGGCGGCCGAGTCTGCCCTGCCGCACCACCCGGTTGACACTGTCGGCTCTGATCATGAATATGTGCCCCCGAATGTTCCCCGGCGCGCACTCGTCGAGACGCGCGGGATCCGTGCCGGTGTTGTCCGTACCGGTGTTGTCCGTACCGGTGTCGGTACCGATGTCCGTACCGGCGTTGTCCCGCCGGTGATGTCCATGCCGGTGGTGTCCCGGTGTTGTCCGTGCCGGTGGTGTGAGTGCCAGTGATGTCCGTGGCGGTGGTGTCCGTCACCAGTCAGGTCCACGGATGATTCCGGTGGTCGCGCAATGCCCGCCCCTACGGGATCGCGCGCTGAACTCGGCTCCGGACAGAGATATCCCGCGGTTGAGCCGAATATGAGTCAGGAGCGTACCCGAAACCTCCCCCCTCCGTACCGTTGAACTCCTCATCCACGGCCCGTTCCCGAAGTCGCCCGGAAGCCGACCGGAGAACGCCCGCACAAGGTGCCTGACGCCGAGTCATACTGAAATGGTTCCGGCGCAATCGGGGCGGCGCCGGAATCTCCCCGATCATGGAATTCGGCGGCCGGCCGCCGGGGAAGCGACCCGCCGCCGAGGAAGCCGGAGCAGCCGGAGTAAGGCGGGAGCAGGCCGCAGAAAGCCGGAGTAAACCGGAGTAAGCCGGAGGAACAGGAGAAGCGCCGATGGAGAACGCCCCCGCGCCCGGCGGGCCGGTGCTCCGGATCAGCCGTACGCACTTCCCGGTGCGGACGCTCGGCCCGGGGCGGCGGTTCTGCGTCTGGCTCCAGGGGTGCGCCCTGTCCTGCCCCGGCTGTATGTCCCGGCACACCTGGGACCCGGCGGGCGGCACCGAGCGTACGGTGTCGTCCCTGCTGGAACTGTGGCGCGGGGCCGTCGATTCGGGGGCCGACGGCCTCACGGTCAGCGGCGGCGAGCCGCTCGACCAGGCCGCCGCGCTGGCCGCGCTGCTCGCGGGGGCGGCCGGGGTCCGCGACCGGGCGGCGGCTCCGGGCGGCCCGGCGGCCGGGCGCGGGATCGACCTCCTCGTCTACACGGGGTACGAGGACGAGGAGGTCGAGCGCGACCCCGCCAGGTCCGCCGCCATCCGGCACGCCGATGTGGTGGTGACCGGGCGCTTCCGGATCGCCGAGCCGACCTCGCTGGTGTGGCGCGGTTCGGCGAACCAGCGGATGCTTCCGCGTACGGAGCTGGGGCGGATGCGGTACGAGGCGCATCTGTCCCGGACCGTCAGCGGCCCCCGTCTGGAGGTGGACCTGGACCCGGCCGGGGGTGACGCCGGTGTCCGGCTCTACGGGGTGCCGCTGCGCGGTGAACTGACCGCGCTGGAACGCCGGTTGCGGGACCTGGGGATCGGACTCGACGACCCGAGCTGGCGACCGTGAACGCGGGTGCGGGTGCGCTTGCGCTTGCGTTCCCGGGTGCGTACCCGGGTGCGGGTGCGTTCCCGGGTGCGGGTGCCTGTCCGTGCGGGGGCCGGTTCCGGGGCGCACGGCCGACGGCTGCCGCCCGCACCACCCGGGTCGGGGGTGCGGGTGTGTTCGCGATTCCGGGTGGGGGTGCCTGCCCGTGCGGGGGCCGGGTCGGGGGCGATCGGTCGGGCGCCGGGCCCGCCTCCACCACCCGGGTCCATACCGCCCCGCCGGGGTCCGCGCCCGCCTCCACCACCCGGGTCGGGACCGCCCCGCCGGGGTCCGAGCCCAACCGGCTCACCCGTCCCGTAGCCCCCGGGAATCACCCCTCACCCGGCACCTCTCATCCGTCACAGGGCCCCCACCGCCTCCGCCGTCTCCCGGTTCCGGACCACGAGGTGGACGCGCCGGTGCGGGTCGCGGGCGAGTTCGTCGCGGATCGCCCAGCGCAGCCAGGTGGCGCTGACGGCGGGGGAGAGTCCGCCCCGGCCCGCACCCAGCAGCGGAAAGCAGATGGAGGAGAGGGCGGGCGTCGCACGCTCGTCCTCGGCCCGCGCCAGGGCGAAGCAGGCGGCGACGGCGCGGGCGATGCTCTCCGGGCGGACCCGGTAGGTGTCCTCGTGGGGCGTGGCCACGGCCGCGTGGTAGATCCGCCGGACGCCTCGCGCGAGGAGCGCCCCCGACGAGGTGGGCACCACCGTGCCCGGCAGGACCGGCAGCCCCGGGCGGCCGTGGGCCCGCAGCCAGGCGCCCAGTTCCCGGGCGAGCACATCGTCGACGATCTCGCCGGACGCGTCCCGTACGGCGGCGGCGAGCCGCAGCGCGCCGGACACGGTGGGGCGGAAGGTCTTGGACATCTCCAGATAGATGTTCTCCGAGGAGACCAGCACATCGATGTCCCGCAGCAGTTCGATGGGCGAGACATGGACCGTGAAGGTGCTGTACGCGTCGACCGGGACACCGTCGACCCGCAGCGGGGGCTCCTGGCCCGACCGCGCCCCGGCCGGGCCGCCGCCGTGCGCGGTGGTGAACGGCGCGGGTTCGCGCAGGACCGTCAGGACGGCCTCGGCGAGTTGCTCGATCACCTCCGGCTCCTGCTGTTTGCGGAACCGCTCGGGGGTGATGCCGTACACCGCGGCGGCCATCTTGCGCCGGTCGGAGGCGAGAGCGCCCCGGCGGTCGGGGAGCAGTCCGAAGGTGTGGGCCGCGGCCCGGCCGAGCAGATCCTTCTCACCGAGCCGCCGGACCGCCTCCCGCAGCAGGATCTCGATACCGGCCGGGATGTCGTCGGGGCCGTCGCAGTACCCCGCCACCAGGGCCGCCGCCCGCAGCCCCGGACGATCGGTTCTGCGCAGATCTGCCAACCCGGGCCTTCGAATGGATTTCAGTTCGTCCAGGAGTTGATCGTATGCGGGCGGAGTTGACGGTATTGGCTCCTGACTCATGGTCACCAGGTTAGCGAGCGCCCGACCATGGGTCGACGGCCGCACCGAACGGAATCACCGAATCCGCACAGCCGGGACGAAGAGAATTGTTCCCCTGGCGGTCACCTCTTCGCTACGATCGCCTCGATCACTCACCGCCGGGAGTTTCAGGGGGGACTCCGCGCCGAATTCCCATGGACCGCCACCCGGCCGACCGGTCGCGGTGCGCCCTTTCGCGCGCCCGGACATATCACGACCACACCACTGGCAAACCCCGGACCGCAGTCGGCAATTCCCCGTCGACCGTATGGCAAACACTTTCCGAAGCTGTTTCCCCAAACCTTTTCCCGAAACCGCTTTCCGAAGCGCGCTCCGAACACTCCGGCCCGACACTCCGGCCCGACGCTCCGGCCCGACGCTCCGGCCCGACGCTTCTGCCGAACTCACCCGCCGAAGGTGCATGCCGAGGTGCATGCCGAACCTCACCGACGAGCCCGCCCGGGTACGACCGCGTACGAAGGTGAACCGAAGTGACCCTGCCACCGGAAGAGCCCGGGACGCGCGAGCAGCGGACCGCCGGGCCCCCGCCGCGTACGGAGTACGAGGCAGGGCCCGCCGCACCCCCGCCGACCGAGTACGAGCACACCCCGCCCCCGCCCACGGAGTTCGAGGCCGGGCGGCCCGCCACCGATGACCAGGCCGGGCCCCCGGCGTCCGCCCCTGGCGCCCCGGGGCTCACCGAGGACGAACTGCCGCCGGGCGACCCGGCGGGCGGCACCCCCGGCGGCACCCCCGGTGGCACCCCCGGTGGCACGGCGGGCGGGCCGCGCGGTGACACCGGGCGGCTGCCGCGCTCGCTGCGCGGCCGGTTCCGGCTGCGGGCCGTCCTGCGCCGCCCCGAGCACCCGCACCAGGCCGCCGTCTACCGCGTCGAGGACGACGACGGCGTCCATGTCCTCAAGTGGTACGACCGGCACCACGCCCCGGACCCCACGGTGGCGGATCTGCTGCGCGAGCGCCCCCGCAGACACCTCCCGCACCTCACCGAGTGCCACCCCACCGGAGCGGACGGCCACCCCTACGAGCTGACCCCCTCCTACGGCGAGACCGACCTCGCGACCTATCTGGAGGACAACCCGGGCCCGGTGGCCCCGGCGTTCGTCACCGGAGTCGTACGGCAACTGCACGAGGCGCTGACGACCGCGCACGAACTGGGCATCGTGCACCGGGACCTCAGCCCCGCCAACATCGTCATCGGGCGGCTGGACGCGGCCGACCCGGAACTGGTGCTCGTGGACTTCGGCGTCGCCGCCCACGCCCCGGTCGAGCGCTACTCCCAGGGCGAGCGCTGGGTCGGTACCGCCCTCTACATGTCCCCGCAGGCATCGCTGCGCCACCAGGTCATCCACCCGCCCGCCGACTGGTGGTCGTTCGGCGTGATCGTCGCCGAGATGGCGGGCGGCCGGCACCCCGTCCCGTACACCGAGAACGACTACGTACGCGAGTACATCAGCTCCCGCGACCCCGATCTGACGCTGGTCACCGACACCCGGCTGCGGCTGCTCTGCCGGGGGCTGCTCACCCGCGACCCCGACGACCGCTGGGGCAGCGACGAGGTGGCGCAGTGGCTGGTGGGCGGCACACCACCGATCGCGCCGGGGAGCGCGGGCGCCGGCCCGGATACGGCGGACACCGCCGAGGACCCGGGCATCGCCCCGTACGCCTTCCTCGGCGAGGAGTACACCCGGCCGCAGTCGCTGGCCAGGGCCTTCAGCGAGAACTGGCGGCCCGCCCGGCGGCTGCTCGGCCGCCGCCGTGCCCGGGAGGAATTCACCACCTGGCTACGGCAGTTCGAGGGTGCGGCGGGCCGCGACGCCGGAGAGCTGACGGCCCTGCTGCGGCTCCTCGGCCGCGATGCCGGGGAGCCCGAGCCCGCGACCCTGGTCCGGCTGATCTCCTGGCTCGGCCCCTCCCTCGACGCCTCCTACCGGGGAGCGCCCCTGGACGGCGGCGGGCTGCCGGATCTGGTGCGGGCGGCCGAACTGGGCGATGAGTTCGCCCTCTCCGTCATCGAGGATCTGCGCGACCACACCATCCTGCCGCTGCTGGAGAACCGGCCCGGCGGCGAAGGGCTCGCCCAGGTGCAGCAGCGATGGCTCACGGCCCGCTCCCGCTGGTCCACCACCGTCGACTCCGTACTGCACGACGCCCCCTCCCTGCACCCGGTCCGCGCCGAGGTACGCGCCGTCACCCGCCTCGACCGCGCACTGCTCGTCGCGCTGCTCTCCCTCGCCGTGGCCCCCCAGGCCCGGCTGAGACGGCTCGGCGAGCAGGCCGACGGCGTCCTGGCGGCGCTGCCGCACCCCGTCCCCTGGTACCGGCGGCTGGTGGCCGACCGCGACGATGCCGTACGGCTGTTCCTGGCCCATCGGCTGTCCCGGGTGGCCGAGCGGGAGTCCTGGACCGCCGAGACCCGGCTGCGCGCCGAGCGGGCCGTGGTGCGGCAGCAGCGGGACCTGGATGTCGCCGCGCTGTGGGTCCGCCGGATGGATATGCTGCCCACCCTCGGCTGGGCGCTGGGCGGAGCCGCCTTCCTGGTCTTCCCCTGGATCCTCATGATCGGTCTGAGCGATCTGGCCGGCTGGCCGGAGCAGCGCGCGGTGCTGGTGGCCTGGATGCTGGCTCCGCCCGCCGCCTCGGCAGTCCTGGCGATGGAGCTGCTGACGGCGTATCTCATCGGCAGCCCCGGTTACCACCCGGACCGTTCCCTGGCGGGACTGCTGATCGACCGTACGCGGCCGATGGCCCTGTTCGTACGCAGCCCCGGCTCGCGCTTTCCGGTCCGGAGCCTGCTGGTCGCCCTGCCGTTCGGCCTGTTCTGGCTGAGCCTGGCCGTCGCGCCCTGGCTGTGGCCGCTCGTCACCGTGGCCGCGATCGCCTGGTGGAGTGTACGGCGGGTACGGGAGTGGCGCGGCTATGTCGCCCGGCTGCGCGGCGGGGGCCAGGACCCCGGCCCGCGACCGGGCTCCGGCCGCCGTCCCGGACCCGGCCGCCGTCCTCGCCCCGGCCGCCGCTCCGGCCCCGGCTCCGGCTCCGGCCGCCGGAGCGCGACGGCGGCCCCGACCGGTGGCGGAGAGCCCGGATGAGTACAACGGCGGCCCCGACCGGTGGCGAAGCCGGAGCGGCGGCCGTCCCGACCCCTCAAGGAGAGCCCGTATGAGTGCAGGACTGGCGCTGCCGAGCGTCGGGGATGTGATGGCGGGTGTCTCGTTCCCCCCGCCCGCGATCCCGGCCGATGCGGTCCCGCAGCCCGCGTTCGGCGATGTGCTGCCGGACTTCTCGCTCGCCGACGCCGGTGAACGCGCCGTGGACTCCGCCCTGGAACAGCTCGGTGAGCTGGTGGTGCCCGCGCTGATCGGACTCGGCTCGCTCAGCGGGGCACTGCTCGCAGGGCGGGCCGCGATGGCGGGCGGACAGCTCCTCGCCGCCGCCGCCCTGAGGGCCGCCGAGTCCCAGGACGCACTGCGCGGGCAGCGGCTCAACGACCGGCAGGCGGCACGGTGCTGGCGGGACGCCGCCTTCGCCGCCGCCCGTGCCAACGCCCGGATCGAGACCCTGCGCGCGCGTATCCGGCGCGCGGCGGTGAAGCCGCCGGTGCCGCCCGATCTGCCGCCGCCGCTGACGCCGTCGGCCCTGACGCTGGACGCGATGTGGCGGCGGCTGGCCGACACCGAGCGGCGGCTGTGCGCGGCGGAGTCGGCGTACGCGCTCGCCACGATGGAGAGCGCCGGCGGGCCCCCCGCAGCCGGTGCCGCAGCCGGTGCCGTCGGCGACTGGCACGACGAACTGCGCGCGCGCCGCCGCCGGGCGCTGGCGGAGCACGCCCGTGCGGGGGCTGCCGCGGGACCGGTCGCGCACGCGCCCCGGCCCGAGCGGCGCTCCCGTACCGCCGCCCTCACCCGCGACGACATCCTGCGGGAGGGCGGCGAGCTGCTGGCCGCGCTCCCCCTCAGTGTGTCCGCCGCCGACCACCGGATGCTAGAGGAGAAGATCACCTCGGCGGTGGAGGCCGTCGCCACGCGGCCTTCGGCGGCCAACCGGCATCTGCGGGAGGCCACCCTGTTCGCGGGGCGGGTGACCCGCAGGGCCGAACAGCGGGAGAGCACCGAGGAGTGGGCCGCCCAGCAGCTCGCCTTCCTGCGGCACGACCCGCCGGACGCCACCGGCCCACTGCCCGACGCCACGGCGGAGATCGCCGCCCTGGAGGGCTTTCTGTACGAGGGGGAGCCGCTGGAGGAGTCCGTACGCGTCCGGGTCGCCGCCCGGGTCGGCGAGCGGACCGACGCGTTCCAGCGTATGTACACCGTCGAGGGGTTCCGGCTGGCGCTGGCGCGGGCGGAGCAGGGCGGCGTCCGCCGCTCCGCGTCCGGCGAGGTCCAGGTCATCGAGTGGAGACCGCCCGGCTGGGGGGACGAGCACTGGCTGCGGATCACCGTCGATGCCACCGGCACCGCCCGGGTCACCACCGCGCACCGCGAGCGCGATCCGGCCGCCGAGACGGACGAGGACCGCGAACTCGACTGGCAGCGCTGCCTCCAGGCCCCCGAGCAGCTGCGGGAGCTGGAGAAGCTGGCCGAACTGCTGGGCCTGAGCGTGCCGTTCGTCTTCGACCCGCCGCCGCAGCGGCCCGAACCCCGTCAGCAGGCCGGTCCGGCGGCGCGGCGGGCGGACCGCCGGGACGACCGCCGGGACGACCGCCGCGACGCGCCCAAGGCCCGTCACCGTGACCAGGAGCGCCGTTCATGACGTCTTCCCCTTCCGCGCCGTCAGCCAACACGTCGGCCACGACGTCAGCCGCTACGTCTTCCACGACGGATTCCACGGCGGATTCCTCGACGCGGGCCAAGGGCACAGCGGCCAAGGGCACGGCGGCCCCGGTGGGGGCACGTGAGCGCCGGGTTCCGGCGTTCGCGGAGGAGCTGACCGGCACGCTCGGCGTCCACTCCCAGTACGTACTGCACGGCAATATCCGGGACATCCAGCTCGTCCGCCACGACCCCGCCCCCGACGAGGGCGTGGGCAAGGAGCCGCAGGACGCGCACCACACACTCACCGAGGTCCTCTGGAACACGCTCAAGCCCGAGGGCTACCAGGCGCTGATCCGCTACGACATCGTGGACGGGTTCACGGTCCCCGCCGGGTCGGCGGCCCAGGAGATCCGCGAACTGCTGCACACCCGGGCCGACGCGCCCCGCATCCCGCACCCCGCCCGCGCGGAGCCCGCCGCCCAGCTGACCGACGCGGCGGCGACCCTGCGTTCGATCGTCACCGGCTGGCAGCAACAGCTCGCGCGCAAGGCGGACAACCGGCTGCGCGGCGGGGTCCCGGGGCCGGTGGAGCCGTACCGGGTGGTGCTGTTGATCGACTACGCGGCCCGTATCCCCACCGACATCGGCCGGCTCAGCGACCCCGAGCGGGACTTCTTCCTCGGCTGCCTCAAACTCGCCGAGGACGCCAAGCCGATGCCCGCCCCGGACGGCGGCCGTCCCCGGTTCAACCCGGTCATCTGGCTGGCGGACGGGGAACGCGAGCTGCCCTCCTGGCTGGTGGCGGGCAGCGAACGCGTCCGTACGATCGGCATCCCGCTGCCCGACCTGGGCGCCAGGCGGCGGATGGCCCGGCTGCTGGCGAAGGACCACTCGCCCGCACCGACCGGGGAGCCCGAAGACAGCACCGGAGAAGGCGCGGCGGCGGCCTCCGGCCCGCGTCTCGACAAGAGTCCGGCGGGCAGGGGTTGGGAGAGCCGAGGTTCGGAGGGCAGTGGCCCGGACGGCAGGGGTTCGGAGGGCAGAGGTCGGGACGGCAGAAGTTCGGACGGCAGAGGCCCGGACGGCGGGGAAGGGCCGGCGGTACGGCTCGACAAGAGCCTGGCGGGCGCGGACGGTTCCCCCTCCGGGGCCGCGACCGCCGGTGAGGACGACATCGACGCCTTCGCCCGCGCCACCGCCGGACTGACCCTGCGCGCGATGCGCGAGAGCGCGCACATCGCACGCTCCCGGGACATGCCGTTCGCCGCGATGCGGGACGCGGTGCGCGTCTACCGGCTCGGTGTCGAGGACAACCCCTGGCGGCGCAGCGAGATCCGACGTCAGATCACCCGGGGCGAGTCCTTCATCCGCGACCGCGTACGGGGCCAGGACCGGGCGGTCGGCATGACCCTCGACATCCTCAAGCGCGCCGCCCTCGGTCTCTCCGGCGCCCAGGCGTCGCACCCGGGCAGCCGTCCGCGCGGTGTCCTCTTCTTCGCGGGCGCGACCGGCACCGGCAAGACCGAGCTGGCCAAGTCGGTCGCCACCGTGCTGTTCGGCAACCAGGACGCCCTGCTGCGCTTCGACATGAGCGAGTTCTCGGCCGAGCACTCGGTGGACCGGCTGGTGGGAGCGCCTCCCGGGTACGTGGGGTACGAGGCGGGCGGCGAACTGACGTCGGCGGTGCGCAACGACCCGTTCCGGGTGGTGCTGTTCGACGAGATCGACAAGGCTCACATCAGGGTTCTCGACAAGTTCCTCCAGGTGCTGGAGGACGGCCGGCTGACGGACGGCCAGGGCGTCACCACCTACTTCAGCGAGTGCGTGCTCATCTTCACCTCCAACCTCGGGGTACGCAGCCGGGAGGGCGGCGCGGGGCGGGTGGCCGCCCTCGGGATGCCGTACCACGAGCTGAAGGAGATCATCGAGGAGAACGTGACGCACTTCTTCGTCCACGAGATCGGCCGGCCCGAGCTGAAGAACCGCCTCGGCGGGAACATCGTGGTGTTCGACTACATCTCGCCCACGGTGGCGGCGGAGATCTTCGACTCCCAGGTCGGCAATATCCAGCGCCTGCTGGAGCAGGAGCTGGGGGTGCATCTGCGGCTCTCCGACGAGGCGCACCGGGTGCTGTCCACCCACTGCACGGCCAATCTGGAGAACGGCGGCCGGGGCATCGGCATGGATCTGGAGACCTATCTGATCAACCCGCTGGCCCGTGAACTCTTCGACCGCGACACCCGGCCGGGCACGGCCGTCACGGTCACCGGCGTCCGGCTCGACCTGGCCGGGACCGCCGCCCTCGATCTGCGGGTGACGACCCCGGCGGTCGGGCACCCCCGCTCCGGCCACACCCGGTGACCGGCGGCTGGTGGCGGGAGGAGGACGACGCCCCCGCGCCCGTCCCGCCCGCCGCGCCCCCTGCGGGCCCCGTGGACCCGCAGCCCGGTGACGGTGACGGCGACGGCGACCGACAGGACCGGGGTACCGGACCGGCGGTCGGCGGCCCGGACACCGGGACGGGGTCCGGCGGGTCCTCCGCAGCGTCGGCGTTGGCTTCGGCGCCAGCTTCGGCGTCGGCTCCGGCTCCGGCGTCGGGCGGTGCGCCGCCGTGGGTACCCGTCCCCGAAGGGCTGCCGGACGCCGGACAGCCGGACGCGGACGAGGAAGTCGCGGCCGAGGTGTTCGCACCCTGCTGGAACTGCCGGACGGCGATGGCGGACCGGGACGAGCGCTGCCCGTCCTGCGGCGGTACGCGGACGCATGCGCTGCTGTGCTGCGCCGATCCCCGGCTGGAGCTGCGGCACGGCCCCGGCGGCCCGCTGCGGCTGGGCCGGGACCCGGCCTGGGCGCCCCGGACCGCCGGGGACCTCGCCGACCGGCTGAAGGTCTCCCGCCGCCATGCCGCTCTCACGGTGGAGCCGGACGGCAGCGCCTGGGTGGAGGAGCCGGCCGAGGGCACCCGTAACGGCACGTTCGTCAACGGCGCCCGGGTCGCGGCGGGCGTCCGCACCCCCCTGCGGGACGGCGATCAGCTCCGGCTCGGGCTGCGGATCAGCTTCACCGTACGGCTGTACGGCCCCGGGCCGCCCGGTACGGCCTG